>CAZAKL010000063.1:0-2577 GCA_964486025.1 uncultured archaeon | reverse complement strand
GATAGCGCTCGAGGACATGATTGACGTCGTCGAGAGCTCCTTCAGCCACCCGACTTACACGCTCCTCAAGACTGTGGACGAGAACGCCGTCGTCCAGGGCATGTACAGGAACCCGAAGTTCGTCGAGGACGTTGCGAGGGAGATATTCGCGAAGGCGAAGGGGCGCTTCAACGGGAAAATCCACGTGCGCGTCATAAGCAACGAGAGCATCCACAAGCACGACGTCATAGCGGAGACGTGGAGCTGAAGGGGTTCGGAGTTAGAACCTGTGCTTTCATTTTTTCAGTGTCCAACATTTCTTTTAAAATGCGTCCTTATACTGCCAGATTTTTCTGTAGAAACGGTATTACTCAGTTATAAGGCCGGCAGCAATCCCACAGACTCGAATTATGTAAAGATAACGGGGCGATACCACCGATTTTTTTTGAAATTTTTGAGTATAGTCCGAAGTAAAAGTTAAATAGTGTACCAACGTATTCAGAATCGCCTGGTCGGGAGTATCCACGTCCTGCCGGGCAGGAGGGTCGGCAGAATGAAAAAGCTGGTTGCCGTACTGTTCGGTTTGCTGGTAGTGGCGGCAGGGTTCGCGGCAGCGACTGTCTGGGAGGTTACCAGAGTGGATGACTACAGTAGAGGAGAGAGTGGATGGGCATATGCCTTTGTGGATGTGAAGTACGACGTCCAGCACCCCTACACCAACTATGAAATTACTGTGAAAGACGGCAGTGGCGGATTGACACCAGAGGCTGAGGAAGTAGCTAAATATTCGATGGGTGTTCCGTATGCCTTTGTGAAAAAAACAAGATATAGCGATGGAATCACAGTAGAAACAAGAGTTTTTGTTACTGGAGGAATAGTAGTCGATCACGTCGTCGCGTCCGCAGGATGGCCTGCTAGCTAGAATTATTAATTGTTATTAATTGTTTTTCTTTTTTGTTTTCGTAGGAGTAGGGGGGTGAAAGTGTTGAAACCAGAGGCCAAATATTTTGGGCTGTTAGTGCTTCTGTTACTTTTTAGTTCTCCTGCGTTTGTCATAGCTGAACCATACTGGGTCAAACCGGGGGTTTACATTGAATATATTGCCCAAAGATACGACCCTTACTTCGATCTTGTCCGAGGGGCAGATCCAAGTCAGATACGCACCTCTGAAATTTTCATTGAGGTCAATGGTACCTTGTTCAGGATCTTTGCAAACAACAACACCACCGTCCGGTTTGACATCTTGGATGAAAAGGATGGCTATCTACACGTCCAAGCGACGATTACAATGGAGAACGTAACGATTTCTTCGATATTCCTGAACGGAACCAAGTACCCTATCTTTTGGGATCGCGGAAAAGCTATATCGGAGAGACTCATTCCCAGTCGCGATAGTGGATTCCTTGATTGTGTCTGGCTCGAAGTTAAACTGGAAGAGTTAAGAATCGCTGGGACTTACCTAATAAGACTGCGTGACGGGGCTGTATTTGACGTGGAGGGAACCTATTATGGGCACACGTTCCTCTGGGTTGGCCCTAACAGTCTGCCAAAAGCAAATGAGACGTTTTCCACTTCTGGAAATTTAAACGCGACTGTCTGGGGGGTAGGTGTATCGAACGAGTCTGTGATGACGTACTATGGGAAATTCGGCCCGCCCCTGCTTTCTGTTTTGCTGACGATGGAAGACTTCAAACTGTCCCAGAGAATCAATGATAAAAGAAATTATACTCTACTTGAAGTATCGTTCGGCG
Organism: uncultured archaeon; assembly: GCA_964486025.1. GTDB lineage: Archaea > Iainarchaeota > Iainarchaeia > JAADDC01 > JAADDC01 > SZUA-1452. The sequence goes on along the minus strand of CAZAKL010000063.1, from coordinate 847 downwards.
GGCCAAGCGGTGGAGGGATTTACGACTCATCCACTGGTATTGCTATATACCCAACGGCTATGGGAGCTGCTCCTTACGCCGATTTTTATGCAATAGGTTTAAAGTGGGCAGTGTTTCAAGATCAGCTCTCTGGATACTGTATGATGGCAGAGAAGGACCGTTCTTGGAGATCCGGTCTCGTACTCTATGATACCAACGCGGACTTTGGTGTGGTTGAGACGGTGAAATACACAAAACCCCGGACTGTTGTGAGTTACATTTTCTACACTACACTGGCCTTTTTGGGGATTGTTATCGTATGGACTGCTGTGGGAATGCGGAGGTGATCCAATGGGGCGGCTTTACACGCTCTTCCGCTGGGAGATGAACGACGTCGTGAAAAACGTCCTCCTCCTGTTCGGGATACTCCTCGCAGGGATGGCCATGAAGCAGTCCCTTATGGACGTGAGTAGTAGCACAGGATCCGCCTATGGGACGGAGATACGCCTCTTTGGGGCATCCAAAGCCCTTCATGTTTCATTGAACATACACGATCTCCTCCACCTCTCCGACGTGTGGACGCTCTTGGGCTTTCTTATACTCCTCCTCGGCGCGCTGACGTTCCGCTACGACAGGGACAGCGGCGTGGCACGCTCCATCTACTCCCTACCCTACTCCAACACCGAAATCTTCGGGGTAAAGCTCCTGTCTCTGGTGATATACGGGTTCACGCTGGCTCTGGTTCCGTTTGCCTACGTCTCCCTGACCACATACGCGAGCATAGCTGGCTACCTCCCGGAGGTAACCTCAAGCTTTCTCGGCGACGCGCTGGTGCTGGTGGTCTTTCTGGTGCTCTACCTGATTTCGG
>CAZAKL010000062.1:0-2613 GCA_964486025.1 uncultured archaeon | reverse complement strand
AACAGCATTCCCACACATATGGGAAAAATGGAATTCGAAAAAGTACGTGAGCAATTCAAGATAATCCAAGAGATCCCTTCGTTCCAGATAGTACTCGCAGATAAGAGCGTCAAGCAAAAGATTGAGGAAATAAGACAGCTCAAAGAGCGGATGAAATCCGAAACGAATTACGAGAATCGCATCCGCATCGCAAGAAAAATACGAGCTCTCAGAACAAAGGTGCAGCAGAATGCCGTGACAATATACAAACCAAGCAGTAGCGGCAGTGGCGCCCAGAAAATGCTAGAGTATCTTATGAGGTCTGTGGGTGATGCATTACGACCGGAAACGACCCTCGGAGACGACACATTTGTGTTGGACCTGGACAGATTATCAGAAGAGCTACGGAGGAAAACGGAGGAGGTCGGGAGCTCGTGGATCTGCGAAGCAAAGACGGAGGATATCGACGACCAGATGGACAGGTTCGCGTAACGGGAGTGGCAATACAGTACGCCGTCGCTTGCGAAAGAGAGTTATGGTTCTATTTGCACGGCATTGAAACAAACAACGAGGATCAGAACATTCTGATTGGCCGGCAGATAGACAGCGAATATTACCGACGATTGAGAAGACAAGTGATGATAGACGGATCCGTGAGGATAGACGTTATCAAGCGTAGGGGGAAAGAGATAACGGTGCTGGAGACGAAGAAAAGCAGAAAACTGGTGGAACCGGGAAAGTGGCAGTTGCTCTACTACCTCTACGTGTTGAAGAAGCACGGAGTGGACGCAGAGGGATACCTGGCGATTCCAACCGAGAGAAAGCGGGTCCGCGTGGTACTGACTGAGTACGCCGAAAGGAAGATTGAAGCCCTTATGAAGAATGTGGAACGCGTCGCGCAGATGCCCTCCCCTCCACCTCCTGTCCGAAAGCCTTACTGCAAGGGCTGCGCATACCGTGAACTCTGCTGGGTGTGAACGATGAAGAAGCCGTTCTACATCACAAGGCCCGCGGTGATCGTTAGAAAACAAAATACCATCTTCGTGGTGGGGAATGACTTCAAGAAGCCCATCCCCGTTGAGCACATATCAGATATATACTGCCATGCCCCCGTCACGGTGAAGAGCGGTGCGATCTTCTACCTGAGCAAGCACGGGGTGCCCGTGCACTACTTTGACAAGTACGGATACTACAGGGGGACGTTCTGGCCGAAGGAACACTACATCTCTGGCTACGTGAAGATACAGCAGATGAGGCACTACATAGACGAGAAGAAGCGGCTGGAGATCGCGAGGGAAATGGCGAGGGGCATCGTGTGGAATCTGATGAAAGTCCTGCGGTACTACGAGAACAGAAAGGAGATTCAGGAGCGAACGGGAAAACTGAAAGCAATCCTGAAGGCGCTGAACGGAACGAACAGCATCAATAACGTGATGAGCCTGGAGAGCAACGCGTGGATAGAACTCTACAACGCCATTCCCGAGATAACAGGTATGGGGTTTGAAGGGAGAACGAGAAGACCACCACAGGACGAGATCAATGCTGCAATTAGCTCGGCAAATGGCCTTCTTTACGGGGCAACGATAACGGAGATCTACAACACGTACCTTGATCCCAGCATCAGCTACCTCCACGAGCCGCTGGAAAGACGGTTCTCGCTGGCACTGGACGTAGCGGACATATTCAAACCGCTCCTGACGATACGGCTCGTGTTCCGAATGTTCAACAAGAACATGTTTGACGAAAAGGACTTTGACTACCTTGGCGATGCAGTATACCTCTCGGACCGTGGCAAAAGAAAACTGTTACAAGAATGGGACAAGACACTTTACACGACGGTCCGCCACAGAACGCTGAAATCAAAGGTTACGTATCGCCGACTAGTCCGCCTTGAACTGTACAAACTGGTGAAGCACGTAATCGGCGATAAGAAGTATGAAAGCTTCAAAATCTGGTGGTAAAGGTGTACGCGATTGTCGTCTACGACGTGCACGTGGACAAGGTGCAGAAGGTAAACACATTCCTGAAACGCTATTTATTCTGGGTACAGAACTCCGTGTTTGAGGGGGAAGTTTCTGAGAGCCAATTACGGGAAGTGCAGAAATACCTTGAGAACATGCTTGATCCTGACGAATCTACAGTCATCTTTCTTCTTCGCAGCGCAAAATACGTCCGCAGAATACAGATCGGACGCAGCACCGAGCCGAACAGGATCATCTGAGAGTCCGTCGAAACCCTGCGCCATACGCAGGTTTGCCTATCGCCGACGCAAGGGTAAAATAGGAGTTTAAACAGAGATAGTATTGTAGTATTCCGCTCCATCTGGAGCGGGGTTCCAGAGAGCCTAAGAAGGATGTAAATAATTCACAGGGCAAGCGACGGACAACGGCTCTGTGACGGTTCCAGAGAGCCTAAGAAGGATGTAAATTGGACTCCGTCCACTGTTCTGCCAATCCCTCTGCGGGTTCCAGAGAGCCTAAGAAGGATGTAAATCTACATAACAGAGACCTAGAGGCAGTCAAAGAACTAAGTTCCAGAGAGCCTAAGAAGGATGTAAATTAATTGACCGTGCTGTTTCTTATGCGAAGGCGAAAGTGGTTCCAGAGAGCCTAAGAAGGATGTAAATTACGGTAA
>CAZAKL010000061.1:0-2697 GCA_964486025.1 uncultured archaeon | reverse complement strand
GCAAGGATCTCAAACAACTTGCCGAATCCTTCGTCAACACGTATTCCATTGAGAAAGAGGGGTGATTATGCCCGCAGTATTACTACGAACCGTGGGGACCGCATACGGGGCATATCCTGACGCCCACGCAATACTTTCTCTTCTTTATTCGCAGGGTCTGCGGGATGAGGATCTTCGCGTGTCTTCTTTGCTTCCAGTCGTTGATGGGGAGATATACGTTCCAGCCCCCACAAGTTTTGTAGGTCAATTTGGCAAGGATATTAACAAGAAAATACGCTCTGGCAGGTTGTATATCCCCATTGGTGCTCTTTCCTTGGGGGATCTCTCCGATCGAGTAGAAATTCACAATGATCGCGTCCCGCGGGTTGCTATTGATCGGGTGACGAGCGCTTCAAATCTATACTTTGAGCAGACGTGGGTTGCCCAGCACATCTACAATGATGGTGGCCGGGAGCGCAAGGAGCCCGTCTCAGATTTCGCGGTACTTTATGATGGTTCTGTGCGGGGGATTGAGAAATACTTCGTAGGGGGTACTCTGGGCGCAAACAAGTCCCATGGTCTTACCGTGATTGGTGCCCGCCCCATAGATGTGGACATGCCAATTAACCGGAGAAGTGGGCTTCTACTATCTCTGGCTCTCCCTAGCGATGTTCCTCCATCAGCATATCCTGTGTTTTACGAAAAGTGGGTTTTTTACCGCAGTGGCGGTGTGGTCTATCGCAGATCCTTTGGCGTGTACGGTGCCGGTAGTTATCTGAAAGCGGGGGAATATTCTGGCGGAGATTTGGTCGTTGGATCGGATGACAGAGGATTTGATGTCAGACTCTTCGTGAGGCCCCTCTTCCTTGACGTTGGTGATGCCTGATGCAGGTGAGTTTGAAGGTAGTCACGCCCTTGCACATATCATCGTGGGAGTCATACCCTCCCGGGTACTGGACTGCAAAAGGTGCTGACCTGTACTTGTTGGATCTGGATGATCTTACGGCAGATCACGGCATTGATAGCATTGCAAAAGTAATGAAGGACATTTCCCGTGATATCATTCAGCCATACTTTAAATACTACAAGCCTGTGCCGGGTGTCATCGTCAGGGGTAGCCGCCCACGTGCTATGCTGGTTCCGTTTATTCGTGATGGCAACGGCGTTCGTTACGTGCCCGGTAGCAGCATAAAGGGCTCTTTACGCACAGCAATCCTTGGCAAGACCATTGGCTCAGACCCTCAGCTACTATCTGATCTCCAGCGCTTTGTTCAGCAGTATCGTGGTAAACCAGAGTTCGTATTTTCCGCGTGGTTTGAGAAGCATGTCCGCGATGCCCATAGTGATCCGTTCCGCGCGATTCGTGTAAGCGATGCAAATATTTCTGACGGCGAGTTCGCGTTCTTAGAGGTATTAAGAGTATCGCGCAGTGGCAGGACAATACTTGCCGGCTACTACGAGTTCCTTGAGCGCGGCCAGATCAGTTTCAGCATTGAGTTTGACGAGGATTTGTGGAACAGCCTTGCAGGGGAGTTCAACGTTATTGGATCTGAACGCGACCTGATCAGGGTGTGGACTGATTGGACGTCCTCCGTGGTCTCATGGCTTCGTGAAACGTGGCCACAGTATCTCCGTGAAGTGCAGCACCCTGTTGTTCTTGGACGCAACACTGGCTGGACAACGAAGACCCTCGCATACATTCTTCGTGATCTGCCTACTTGCCCGCAAACTATTTGCTCGCGCAAGAACCGTCGCAGATCCTGGCCATTACCAGCAACGCTAAGCACCGTATCCACGGGTTCTGCGAGAGTGATGCCGGGAGTTCTGCAGATTTTATGATTTTTGTTTCTGCCCTTTTTGCAAATCTTGCTTACTTCTGCTCTAGATTACTATCCCTGTTCGGCAAATTTGCAGCTCTTACAGTATGCTATAGATTTCATGCCACGCAACCCCTTCCGGCTAGTTCTAGACCGCCGAGGATACGCTCTACGAATGGGATATGCAGATAAGATCGCAATCCCTTACGGCGGATTCTAGACTTCAAGAATACTATGCACACCACCACGGCGGGACTACCTAGTTGCAATCCCTTACGGCTGATTCTAGACGACCGACACGACACGGAGTATATCCGACGCCTTGCAGACCACTAATTGCAATCCCTTCCGGCGGGTTCTGGACCGGACAGAGAGCCAGAGATGAGACAAGACAACTTTACAAGACCATTGCAATCCCTTCCGGTGGATTCTGGACTAACCGACGACGTGGGGCTGAGTAAGAGCGTGAGCAAGAGGTTGCAATCCCTTACGGCTGATTCTGGACTTATTGATGGGAGGTGAGATGGCATGAAGGTAGAGCTTAGATTGCAATCCCTTACGGCTGATTCTGGACTAAATAGATCCACGGACCGAACCGGCGCAATACTTCTGCCATTGCAATCCCTTACGGTGGATTCTGGACAATAATGGGGATCGTAGCCCCCTATGATGAGGGCTACGATCCAGATTGCAATCCCTTACGGTGGATTCTGGACTTACTGTTGCGGAAGAGGTTGGGGCTGAAAAGTCCCTTAAGATTGCAATCCCTTACGGTGGATTCTGGACTTCACTCTTTCCCTTGAAAAATGGATGGAGGTGGCTTCCGGATTGCAATCCCTTACGGTGGATTCTGGACAACCCAGAGAGGGGAATAATATGGTGCGTCGTGGTGTGTGGTATT
>CAZAKL010000060.1:0-2795 GCA_964486025.1 uncultured archaeon | reverse complement strand
GAATTATTCATTGACGAGTCTGTACAACCGTCTGAACCCACAACCGCGTCGGTTGTGGTTGAAGACGTTGATGGCACCTCTGTTGGCTACGAAGCTGTTGCCCGACGCACCAGAAGCCGCAACCGAGTTCGATCTGCTGCCAACACTCCACCAGAATCTGATGAAGAAGAGGAAGAAGTTCGACCGCGTGGGCGGAAACGCAGGAGCACCAGTCGCTGTAGCGCCAACGACGATGGCGGTACCACCGTCCGACCATCTGGAGGTCGTACCAAACGGACGTCGTCCGATCGAGACAAACCAGCAAGTAAGAGGTCACGTACCCAATCTCGTGACCGAAAGCAGGGTTTATCAGAACTGCCATCACCACCACCAAGGAAGGATGATAAGCAAGAAGACGATGCAGTTCTTAATGGCTATATCAAGAGCATTGCCAAACTTCACCGTGATAATTTGATTCACCACGCCAACCATGGTTGCTTTGGACAAAAGGGTGAATCAACAATGCGAGGAATCCACGCGGTGGCGCGCGGTGGCAAATTACCGTCGTCATGTTTGCCGCGTGGGTATCGTCGACGCTGGGGGTCCAAATATCCAGCTGGGTATTTCGACAGTGATCCCGACTATTACTCCGATCCGGAAAAATTGAATCCACCGAAGAATTCAACAGGATCAGCAGCGCGCGCTGCTGTTTCTGATGCAGAAAACGAAGCTGGTCCGTCGGGGTTGCAATCGTCACAGGTTCCACCACCTCCAGTGGCACTGTTTCGGGCTGTGACTCGATCTGCTGGCTCTTCTGGAGCCCTTGAGGTTACTGTCCACACCAACACCAAAGCCAGCACTGCTGATGATGATGGCGCCAATGATGCAGACACATTGGAAATTCATGCGGATGAAACTGACTTGCTTTCCACACCAATCCTGAGAAAAACAAGATCCTTCGAGGAAAAGAGTGCTGGAAAATCTGTGCGCATAAATCTTGGTGGTGTCCAATTTTACGTTTTGAAAGGCGACTCCAATGGCGTCCGTGAGGACCGACGCGGTCCATACACCATCGACCAACGGGAGAAACAGGCTCGTAAAGCGCGCGCGCGCGAACAGATGTCTGATAGAGAAGAAATCGACGACCTGAACGCCGAACAAGCTCGCAAAGACGCAAAATTTGACCGAAAAAGGGCCCGTTGGGCAGAATTGAATGAAGGCCGATTGGAGTACATCTCGGACAACAACATCTACTGCAATCCCAATGGCGACGAATGTACCACTGGTGAGGGCGTTGACGCCTATCTTGGTAACCAGGCTTGGCAGGTTGAAGGTTGCGCTGAAATTATTGCCCGCGAAATCGTTACCAACGCGTCGTTGGTAGCGGAACGTCCCGCCACCTGGCGTGCAACTGTCGAATCGGTTGCTGCCATTGAAGAAAATTTTGCCGGTCGCTTCTCGGACAAAGACAAAATCGACCCTTCTGTCGACTTGAGTTTGGTTCGTGCCCGGGACATGCGTAGGCTGAATGGGCTGTGGACTTACGTTTTCACCAAAGCCATTGCTGAAGCTGAGAAACAAGCCAACGAACGTTTGGTGATTGACAAGGAAATTGTTGCAAAGTGGTTGAAAGAGAGAGACGACGACGCGGCTGCGTCGGCCGTTGTCGCTGCTGTTGAGCCTTCAGAGGCGGAAATCGTCGAAATCAGTGACGACGACAGTGACACCAGCAGCGGTGACACCAGCAGCGTATCCTCCTGCAGCAGTTTCGGCACCGAAGCTGCCGAAGAAATTCATACCAGGGCACTTGATTCTCATGACGACATCGTCGTAGAATCACCCAACGCAGGTGATGCTGACGAAGCTGCCGTCGTTGATGCCGGTGTCAACAATGACAACAATGACACCGCACCCTGGGAGGACTTTCAGCTTGACGACCCTAACGACGTTCTTGCTGATGCTTCTGCTGTTGGTCTGTCTCTTTTGGACCAAAATAAATTGGCCTTCTTGGCAAGTCTCAACCACCGCTTGAATGAGTACGAAGAGTCCGGCTTCGCTGATGATTATTTGTACCGCCAATTGACAATGGGGTAAGTGTAGGCGGAGTCCTTGTGGGTTGATTTTAAATTTCGGAGGTAAAAAGGGAATAAATCAAATTTTTAGGCGTCGAGGCGTTCTGGCTTGGAATCACTGGGCAGCAAATGATGGAGACATCCAGTACGAACCATATTTCCACGCCAACAACGTCGTCATCGGGAGGGACGAGGACTCCGACGGTGAAGACACATACCGACCGGATCCAAACATCTTCCGGGTAAAAAGGAAGCGCTTCCTTGGCCGTGAAGATGATTTCATAAGTAAGTACAGACAGTACGGCTTGACCACGGTCATAAACCATTTTTAGGTGCCAAACCGGATTACGCCCTCCACTGGAAACACTGGAACTACCAATACGCCGAACCATATGACCAAGAGACGCGTGCTTTCTTGTATGGATTCCGTGGCGGTGTTTCCGATCATTATCGATGGTTGGATAAAACAACACCAGATGGCCAGGTGTCGTCAATGAAGGTCCCCTTGTTTATTGATGATTTGTGGGGGCCACCAGGTGTCTGGATTACACAACCATCAGGTGAGTCGTCAGACACGCTCTGACTTATCTTGTACGTAGATCGACATAACTTCTAATTATTAATAAAAATTCGTTCAGACCATCTCTATCGTTCCGGTGCAGCCGCGCGTCGCGGCGCCGTACGGTCGCTGTGTTGGACCAATGACGCTCTCCCAATTGTGATGATCACTGCAAGAGAGCACGA
>CAZAKL010000059.1:0-2880 GCA_964486025.1 uncultured archaeon | reverse complement strand
GCATCCATCGCGTGAAGAGGAAGGGAACTAGATGCCCGAAATGCATGGGGCCCTTGGAAGGAGCAATGCCCGTATAGAGGAAGAACTTCTGGCCGGAGGCATACTCCTTCAGCGCCTCGTCAAAGTCCCGATGAGCGTAGAATATCTGGCGGCGCAGGAACGGGTGCACATGGCCCACAAGACGGCGCACTTCCTCAACCATATCCTCCGTGATTCTATCCACGCCGAAGTAATCCAGAAGCTTGTTGTAGTCGATTTCACCCTCGACTTCCCATGGGGTTACCACGAAATCATTGCCAAAGACCTTCACCTGCCATCCTCCTCACCGCAAGAAGATTGGGTAAAGTGGATTTAAAGTGGGAGGGTATTATCATAGGGTGTTCGGCTTCGTCAGGGCAGGCTGGCGCGCAGCAGTGTATTACCCCAGCAGGTTAATCGTTGATATAATTCGGCCGATATTGGCAGTCATAGTTACGGTCGCGCTCATCCGCTCCGTTGCGGCACTCTCCGGAAGAGAAGAGCTTTTAGGTATGGACATACTCTCCCTGACAGTGTACTACGCGGCCTTCGAGCTCATGGGGGAGATACCGACGTTCACCATCCCTTGGCGCATACAGGACGACGTGTCTAACGGAAATATAAGCATCACCCTCTCCCGGCCCGCGGAACCCAGCACATGGTACTTCCTCTTCGGGCTGGGAAGGGCGCTACCCGGGCTTCTGGCCATCTCCGGCATGCTTGGAATACTCGCAATCATAACAGGGCATTGGACGAATCTCCCGGCGTTTCTGCTCATGGTTCTCATATTCACAGTGTTCCGAACGCTCTACGACGCAACCACCGGCCTGCTCTCCGCATGGACGTACCACATCGGATATCTCCGGCGTATACTGGGGTGGGTAACATGGGGATTCCTCGGGGGCAAGATTGTACCGCTCCACGTCCTACCTGACTGGTTCCAGACGCTCACTTATTATCTCCCGTTCAGATATCTGGGATACGACGCTGTGAACACGCTGCTCCATGGATTTAACGCACGGGCACTCATTATCGGAAGCCTGTGGACAGTACCCATGTTCTTGCTGTATCGCTGGCTATACTACAGGGCGGTGAAGAGAATGGAGGCGTTCGGGGGATGATATGGTGTAGAATCGTACGGCACAAGGCGCAGACATATCGATACGAACTGGTCCTCGCAATGGTCTATACACTCGTTTCCGTCCTGGCAGCGTACGTCTTCTGGAACGCGATGACAGGCAGCGGAGCGAACATACCTGGCTGGACGCTCAAGGACCTCGTGTTCTTCGCCCTCCTCATCGACTTTGCAGGATACGTCGACGGACTGCTATACTACTTCGTACCGACCTCTGGAATGATACGGAGGGGTGAGCTGGCAACGATGCTTCTCAAACCGGTTCCCATATGGAAAGCTCTCTTCCCATACCGAGTGGGAGCAGAGGATGTGTACGCAACAGCGCTGAAGGGCACCCTAGTCATTTGTATAGGCCTCGCCATCGGGTACGCCCTTCCGAATATCATAATAGGCATCGCCCTCGTCCTGGTCGGCGCCCTCATAGAGAACCTTGTATACGCCACCCTCATGTACACGAACTTCTTTATAGGCGACGCAAGGCCCCTTGTCAGGGCGTATAACGAAGTGTGGGGTGCGGCGAGGAGCAACCCTGTTGACGCGTACAGAAAATCCATGCTCTACTGGGTGTTGATATTTGTGGTCCCGCTCTACTTCCTCGGGACGTTGCCCATGCACCTTATCATGGGCCGGTGGGACCCCCTTATCATCCTGCTACCCGTGCTCATGGCTGTCTGGTTTGCCGCGGTGAAGATTATATGGAGCACCGGTCTGAGAAGGTGGGAAGCGTATGGCGGATGATGTAATCGTTGTGGAAGGCCTGCGGAAGACATACGTCAGAACAAAGCGGGAGTGGCTGCTTTTCAAGGTGGGAGAAGAGAGGATAGAGGCGCTGAAGGGGATATCCTTCACGGTAAGTGCCGGTGAGATTGTAGCGCTCCTCGGACCCAACGGCTCGGGAAAAAGCACTACGACGAAAATCCTAACGGGAATCCTCCACCCAGACGGCGGGGACGCGAAAGTCCTCGGATACACACCGTGGGAGCGGAAAAAAGAATATTTGAAGCAAATCGGCGTGATATTCGGCCAGCGAAGTGCCCTGATATGGGATGTGCCCGTGGAGGACACGTTTCTGCTTTACAAGGATATGTACGGCGTCGAGGACAAGGAATACGAGGAAACACTGGAGTTTCTGGACAGGCATCTGAAGATAAAGGAACTTCTGCCAGTCCAAGCGAGGAAACTGTCCCTTGGACAGAGAATGCGCTGCGAACTCGGGCTAATCCTGCTGCACCGCCCAAAGGTGGTCTTCCTTGACGAGCCAACCATTGGCATTGACGTCTGGACACGTGAGAAAATAAAGGAAATGCTCCGCAAGGTTCGAGAAGAATGGGAAACGACCATCGTATACACCACCCACCAGATGAGCGACATTGAAGGCTTAGTGGACCGGGTAATCCTGCTCACAGAAGGAACGATACGCTACGACGGGCCCATACGGGAACTTATGCGCTCTGTCCCGTACAAATACCTCTCCGTAGAATTCGCAGAGGACGTACCTGACGTGGGCTACGAAGTCATTGAGCGAGCGGGAAAATACGTCAAGTACCGTGTTCCGAGGAAGGAAGCAAAGAGAGCTGTGGAGACAATCCTGAAATACGATGTCGTGGACCTGTCCCTGGAAGAACCTGACCTCGAGGCGGTTCTGAGAGAAATCGTAAAAGAATGATGTATAAGCGCCCGGGCCAGGACTCGAACCTGGGACCTGCCGGTTAACAGCCGGCCGCTCT
>CAZAKL010000058.1:0-3020 GCA_964486025.1 uncultured archaeon | reverse complement strand
ATGGCGACGGAAAACATTGCAATCCCTTACGGTGGATTCTGGACTTTGCATGAAGGTCGAGCTTAACGACTTCGCATACAACAGAATTGCAATCCCTTACGGTGGATTCTGGACCGTTTATCTCGATGGCGATGAGGTTACCGTTCTAAACCTTCGAATTATTGCAATCCCTTACGGTGGATTCTGGACCGAAAAAGGGACGTGTATATCCGCATACTCAAAATGGTGGCGATTGCAATCCCTTACGGTGGATTCTGGACTCAAATAACAGGAAAACAAGTCATAAAGTAGAAACGGCTGAATTGCAATCCCTTACGGTGGATTCTGGACGGACGAGGATTATTACGACGAGGACGAGGACGGGGAAGAAGACGTTGAATTGCAATCCCTTACGGTGGATTCTGGACCAGACGAGTATAGTAATGGTGGGGCAGATGATTAGGTGGGATAAAATTGCAATCCCTTACGGTGGATTCTGGACTACACACCTCCTTGGTGGTGACCTATGTCTACGAAGGTGAATTGCAATCCCTTACGGTGGATTCTGGACAAAGATATACCGGCCATAGAGGGGTGATATTATGAACAAGATTGCAATCCCTTACGGTGGATTCTGGACCCTCTCTCTTTCGGGCGTATTTTCGGAATTCGGGATATGTGGTGGTCGAAAGCATCCGATATATATGGGGCTGTTCACTGTTTATATTTTGGGCAGGGACTAAGCAGTTTTACATCTCTTTGGAGGTGTGAAAATATGTTTGTTGTGGTTGTCTATGACGTTGGCGTGGAGAGATTGGCAAAGGTAAGGCGTATTCTCAGCAGATATTTACTGTGGACCCAGAACTCCGTGTTTGAGGGAGACATAGACCGTGAATCCCTGCAAGAGTTGTTAGAATACTTGGATATGGCAATAGACAGGGCCCACGATCGAATTCGCGTGTACGTTCGTGAGAAGGGGAATATGGAGATCCACACTCTCGGCTATGATAAAGCGACTTATTCTGTTATATAACGTTGCTTTCATTTGCCTGCGCGCCCATGGATTTTATCTTGACGGCATCTCTGGACTCAAAGATATAAATTCTGACGGAATCCTCATTGCTACTTATTATTTTTTGTAAACCCTTCTCAAGTTCTTTTATTTCATTTTTGCCAAGGTCCCCTTCAAACACTGAATTTTGGGCGTGGAACAGGAATTTCTGAAGGTATGCTTCGACCCTTTGAACTCTCTTTTCGTTTACGTCATAGGTAACGACCACGAACACTAGATCACCTCAAACTCAAGGTATCTCGGGGATTTGTTCTCTAGTATCGCCCTTTTCAGCGCATACGCATTCCTTCGTATTAGTGATGCGAGTTTCCGCCTCTGTCCTGATACTCTAACGATTCTTGATATCTGCTCTGAGAACGCCCTTGCTACTTTCTGTCTCCCACTCCGATCAAGGTACCATGCGATTCCATTTTTCTCAAATTCCTTTGGAGATAGTTTGTACTTTCCCACTGCAGAGAGGAACGTTCTGGATAGTAAAAATGGTCGATACATCTCCGCCACGTCCAGCGCCAGCGATATTGCACCGTGCTTTGGTTCGTGGATAAAAGATACTGCTGGATCCAGTCCCGTGGCGGCCAGTGCTGGGAGAATATGTCCATATATTAGGGCATTGATGTAAGATACTACTGCATTTCCGCGGGTGATGGGCGGGTGGTATGATCTGCCGCCTATCTGAAGCTTTTGAGGGAGAATCTCATCCAGCGCCGTATAATATGCTTTGTAGAATTCTCCCTCGATTCCCATCATCTCCGTTACTGTTTCGGCGCGAGCCATCTTCTCCCTTATTTCATCGAGATTGGGGATATCTAGACGCGTATGTCTTGCTCCTGCGTGTGCAAGTCCATACTTTTCAATGCTTCTTGCAATCTCTGCGCGCCGGTTCAGGAACGTTTCCACCTGTCGGATATGGGTGATTCCGTTTCCACTGAGCGTGGCCGGGATTACTGTGCTCAGAATCTTCCCATGCGGTGCGTAAACGATGGTCGTTCTCTGCCTTGCGGCAAGTTTGAACACGTCCCCGGTTATGGATGCCTTTGCCGTAATTATTATTGCGTCGGCGCTTTTGGCGGGGATCTTTCTCGTTCTACTGTTTTCAGCATCATAGAATGCGAACGTTCCACCGGAAATATAGATCTTACCTTTTCCGGTTATTACGTATGTGTGCACGTACCCACCATCCCGAATCCCAGCGCGTTTTTTTCACCGAGCCCCACATCCCAGATCAGACGGACGATGTCTTCATCCCCGGCGATTGTTCCATCCATATCATACGCTGGTATTGGCGTTCTCTTCACGTATCTCATTCTGGGTCGTATCGAATTGTATGTTATCGTAATTTTTCCACCGAATGGTTTTCCGAAGAACGTGGAATACTTTCGGAGAATGTTTTGGACTAACTCTTCATGAAAAACAGGATTGTCGGGGGACAGCGCCTCTTTTTTTCCATCTCTTGTGATAGATACGTGGACTGGCGAGAGAGTTGTGAATTCGAATTTGGGCGGCGGGTAATTGACGGGTTCCACGCCCTCTACTGTGTATATTCTTTTCCACACCCTTATCTGTCCGTAGGACAGCAGAGCATCCATTATCGCAAGCATGACGTCTTTTTCAATGGATGCGATGTAGATTGTTGCGGGCGTCCCCCTGCGGAACGTTAGAATCCCGTTTTCGACGCGTACCGGCTTTGCAAGCAGCCTAGAAAAGTGGTAGGGCTTGTATGGCATCATGCTGTGCAACTTGGCGGCGATGTCTTCGTCCTGACGTGCAAGTGCTCGTATTATGTAGCTTCCGAAGTAGTACGAGTAGGATATCGGTAACTTACCGTCCACGCGCAACTTTACACGTATTCGCATTGTATTATATTGTCGTTCAATGTAGTTTATTTACATGGTCCCTGGTAGTAAATCCCCCGCGTTGGTTCTGTATATTCCTCCAGTTTCGTCGGAATCCTCCGAGGGCCAGTTAAGGG
>CAZAKL010000057.1:0-3025 GCA_964486025.1 uncultured archaeon | reverse complement strand
CTTCTGATCGATTACCTTTAGCATACCCTCGACATATGCCATATTTGCAATTGATGGAAACCCCTTCTTAACCCTTCCCCTTTTTATACTCCCCAAGCAGAGAAAGCACTCCTACATATCCCTATACACTCTGGATCGTTTGTCAATTGCTACCACGTAAATCTCCGCTTGCTTTCGTCTACGTTATACACAACTCTCCAATTCCCCACTCTTATCCGGTAGAATGGGCGTCCCCTTAGCTTCTTGAACGGCAATCCCCACGGATCTTCAGACAGTTTATTCAGTGCATCTCGTACCCTGCTCTTCACGATTTCCGGAAGTTTCTTATACTGCTTAACCGTCCCTGGCGATAGTATGACGGCCCATTTCATTCGAGTTCCTCCAGGCGCACGCCCTTCTTCTTGGCCAGTTCCAATTCGCGTTCATACTTTTCAATTTCTTCCTTTTCAACCTCAAAGAACCCCTCGAAGTTATCTATCTTCGAGTGGAGCGCAGCAATGGATGCCTGGATGTCCTCGAGTTTCTTGATGATGTCTACCTCCGCGTACCCCATAATACTATTCACCACCCTTCCCCTTTTTATACTCCCCCAGACAGAACTCCTGTCGGGTCAGCGCTGCAACGAGTTTATCGAACGAAACGGGCCCTCACATTATCACCGTATTTTCTGCCCCTTGAGCAAGGATAAGAACTCCCCTGGCGTCAGCACTGGAATTATTTTTCTCGCGTCCTCTATAAGTCGTTTGTCTCCTGTAATCAGCGTGCCACCAACTGCAAGCGCCAACGCCACATAAGGTGCATCCTTTTTATCCCTGCATACTTCCTTTGCAGTTTCCAGGTATTTTGAATATTCCGTCTTTGGCACAGTTGTCGCATATTCCCTCAAAAGATCTACGAACTCCCGTATTTCGTCCTTACTGAGCTTCGTTGCCCTTGCTATCTTATCCTCGTGCTTAGCAAATTCGTCCCAGAAGTGATCAGGTACGTATGCGATGGTATCCTTGCTCATGACAACCATTGCAAGCAGATAATGTGTAATTCCCTTCTTTTGGAGAGCAGAGAACACGATGTTGTAGTCTAAGACTATGTTCGTTCAAATCACCCCGTGGTACTTTGCGAGGTCCTCTTTGAACATCTCTTCCAGTTCCTTTGCGTCCTTCTCTGAAAGTTTACTCTTTTCCAGTATTTTCAGGAGTTTCTTCGCCTTTTTTGCCCTCTCGTTGTATTCTTTCAGGATGTTGGTCCTAACATCCCTCGCTATTACGTCGCCAAGCGTTTTGTCGATCTCTTCCGGCACCCTCACCTTCACCACAATCTCCACGTCACCCATGATAATAATTTCCTCTATCTTCTTTTTATACTCCCCCAAACAGAACTCCTGTCGGGTCAGCGCTGCAACGAGCTTATCGAACGAAACGGCGAGCGGACAAAGCTGCGGGCACGGAGACTCCTTTTACACGCTCCAATAAACACGTCCTGGCTATTTATACCTTCTCCTTCCAGTAGTTCTCTGGCAGGAGTTCTATTATGCTCCGGGCTTTTGCAAAGTCCTCATCAAGCGTTGCTAGTTTGTAAATCCCGTTTTCCAGCATTGTTGCAAGGATTGTGGCGTCGGACGGAAGAAGCGAATACCTGCGGCTGATTTCATGAATTACATCAATGTCGTCATACCCAGGTATTATCTCAATTTCATACCTTCCCAGCACTTTACCTACCAGATCATACGCGACGTCTAGCATTTCGGACCGTTTGTTCTCCGGCATCTTTTTCACGTCGTATATTGTGGGGAATCCCCTTTCCTTGGCAATCTTCCTGAAAACTGCATACACCACCTCGTTCACCGGAATCCACGACGTTACTAGATTTTCTTTCCTTCCCAAGATACTTCTTGCAAATACTGTTAGTTCCGTTTTGACTATGAGATTGTAGAAAATATTTGCGTCAACAAAGATCAATCTCTTCTCCCTCCCCCACGAAGCGCTCAAATTCCTCTGACTCCCCCTTTAGTTCCGCCCGTAAACGTGCTTTCCTCCTGCGAGCAGATTCCAGTATTGCCTCCCATGCCGCCAGCGCTCTTGCCTTGCGAACAACCTCTTCAGGGTTTACCCCCTCAGGCACCTTCACCACAATCTCCACGTCACCCATGATAATAATTTCCTCTATCTTCTTTTTATACTCCTTCAAACAGAACTCTTGTCAGGTCAGCGCTGCAACAAGATCCATACACCCTTTCATCGGTACCACGAATACCTTTTATCCCGTGCTTACTCCTTTAACGTAGTCCGACACCTGCAGAATCTGACAGCCTTCAGCGCTTCCTACCCTCAGCAGATCCCGATCCTCTGTTATTAGGTAGTCTATACGGTTTTCGATAGCCGTTGCTAGTATCATTGCGTCCCCGGGCAGTAATCCGTATTCTTTAACTAGATTCTCCGCCAGTGTTTGAGTACTTTTTCCCACCGGGAGAAACAGCATTTCCCTGAAGATTCCCATCTCTGTGATCACATTCTCTGCGGCGTTCTTTACAATCTCCGGCCGCTTCTTAAGGGTAAATGGTCTTTCTCCCGTTTCATTGAGCAACAGGACGTAAAATACTTCAGAATAAACGATTGGGTTGTAGTAAACAACTGCCGTTTGCCAGACTGGCGTAGTATCAACCTCTCCAAGGAGGTGCTTTATGATAACGTTGGAGTCAAGCATTACACGGTCCATGCGCTATCCGCCTCTTCTATCAACTCTTCTATGCTCTTCTTCGGCTTGGCAATCCCGAAGAATTTCCTTACCCGCAGGATTCTTCTTACGCTTTCTTCCACAGTCCTTTCAACTACTACCCTTGGCACGTCTTCCGGCACCCTCACCTTCACCACAATCTCCACGTCACCCATGATAATAATTTCCTCTATCTTCTTTTTATACTCCCAATGGTTAAACAATCCGTGGCAGTGTTCATCACGCCTCGTTTCAAGAAGGAGTTCTCGAAAATCAAGGATGCTCGCCTCAAGAAAGCAATTCTTTCAGTTCTGTC
>CAZAKL010000056.1:0-3055 GCA_964486025.1 uncultured archaeon | reverse complement strand
ATTGGGGAGGTCTTAGATGTAAAAAGTAGTGCGATACCTTGGGTAAAGGATCTTGGGAAAGTAATTAATGCATTGAAACGGTGGAACCCCTCCGATGGTTCTAGGCCTCCATCAATTGACAACCCATACTCTGGTTATGGAAAGGCATACAATTTTGTGCTTGGGTATTCTGATAGAGCTCTCTGGAATAATGAGCAGTTTTCGAGAGCAATACTGGTGCTTGCGCCTTTATGTGTCGAATTTTGTAGCGACTCTGAGAGAGATTCCTTTTTGCGTCAGTTCTTGAGCAGACCAGAGGTCAGCGGGAATGATCTTGTGGTCGAAATCCTTACTACCTGTGCTAAAGGACACCAGCTCACTGAAAGTATCATGCAAAGAGCGATCTCTGAATTTGGTTCGCCAAATTCTCTTAGATATTTGGGATACTTAAGTTTGCTGCAACAGAAGATTCTTTCGGGCACGGACAGCAGGTTTTCCGTTAGAGATAAGTACTATTTTTCTGTAATTTTAACAAAGCTATATCAGTCATTTGAAAGAACACGTCTTTTGCTTCTGAAACGTCACGAGGTCGCCGAGTTTGGTGCGGACGAGCTGTTTGGAGTTGTTGCAGCAGCTATGATCTCATTACGGGTTTCTTTGCTGGGAATACCGTATGCATTTGCGGCTGATGTTTACAAGATATATACCAGCGATTCGGTTCGTTTATTGGACATAGTTTTGTCCACGGCAGGTAGAGATCAAGACGCCGTTAAAGAAATTTTGTACGCCGATTCTATTCTCAAAGTAGGGGCTGCTTTCCTGCGGTTTCTCTGGAAACAGTTTAAAAAGTTCGATAATATTCGCGAGTTTATATTGCGCTTGCTAGTATGGGTGGGTCTTCCCAGTATTTCGCTTATTAGTCTGCTCAAAGCATACCCGTGGACACTCCCATACTTAATATTTTTTGCTGCGGGGATACTTCTCGGGGTTTCTCTACTTGCGTATTATGTCGCCGTACGTGTTCGTAAGATCCGATCCGTTTTGGAGAGGAGCTTTGCTTTGCGCAGAGAGTGATCTAAAAACTTTTTATTTTAGCAGTATACGTTCTTTTTATGAATCACCGATCGCAGGGGCGTGAAATCTCACGTTTTCCCGTTTTTATGTACAGGGGGATTACGAACATTCCTGTATCCAAGGAAGAAGTTTCGGACGCAGCGATTTCTATCATATCTGATGCTCTGGACAACATCTTTCGAAACACTCAAGATATTCCTAGGGGGCTTACTAGAGATCGCGTGTATCTCTTAAAGGTGCGCCAAAAACTTCCGCGTGGGCAGCCTCCTGGGATTACTGTAAGAGTTTCATCAGATGTGTGGAGAGTATCTGATGACCACCGATTTGTCGTGGTTTCAGTACACGCGTACGGCGACCCGTACGGAACGTATAAGTACGGCACAATTTACCGACTTTTGAGGATGGTTCAACGGGAGATCGGGGATGCGATTGCTCTTTCCGTTCGCGAGAGGGAAATAGGTCTCAGTATAAAGTACGCTGCTCGCTCAGACGTCTCTTACGAGGACTGTAAGATATATACAGGTACGCGATCAATAACGCTCTATAATGGCGTCTCCAATATGGATGAGCGTAAATCTTTCTTGTTAGCGGCCAAGGATGTTTATCGAGACGTCCCATCGCGGCTCGTGGAGAACAATAGATTGTTAGTACACGTATATGTTGATGCTCCTCCAGAGGGCTATAGCCCCGATGCGTGGGAAGATTTTGTTGGGAGTGCCCTGGAGGAGTCTCTTGGTGTTTCTAAGAAGGACATGGTTATATCTGGTTATTCGGCAGAGATGGCGGACGATTTTACTACATGGGTTCTGTCTGAGCTTAACAATGTTGCCCAAAAGGTTTTGTCGAGTTCGTCAGCGGGTAAGAAATTTTTGTTTATAGTTGTGCCCACAGTTAGAGGAGATGTGCCGTGGCCACCGTCCGAATACCGTAGGCTTTATTCTGGATTCTTCAGGTTGCCTATTTTCCCCTCTTCTGCATTGCAAGTGGTACGGAGTGCTCTTTTCTTGGGCCAAGGCCGCAAGCCTAAAATTGGCAGCGTGTGGGATCAACTACCCTTGGAGGTCGGGTATAAGGTTTCGCAGCTCTTTGGAGAGACGGTACCCGTCCGCGTGTCCTTAAAACAGCCTTTTCTTGATGCTGAATCCACCAATTATATTCTACTCAGCCCAATACATGGGGGAAATGAGACCGCTGTAAAAGGATACGCGATATATTACAGGGACTCGAACGGAAGGAGTGTTGTTCGATTTGTGAAAGCCACCGTAGATTCTGCGAACGAATCAGATGCGGCTAGCGATACCACGGAACTTCTTGCCACAAAAATCGCGGACGTTCTCTCCAAAATTCGCCAAAGGGACGAGACTGTTATTTTATTTTCGGGGTCTTGGAACCCCCACAGGGTGATGGAGCTTAAGGATCATCTCGACTCTCATGGAGAAACCAATATTGTGCGGATGTATCAAGTCAGCCCTCGTTTACGGGCATTTCCTCTAATTAGCCCGAAAGATTTTGTAACGAATGTTCCGTATGTTCTCCTAAGCAAGTATGCCATGCTTGTATACCCATCAGCATTTTTTGCAGTGCAATACAAGTCCAAGCTCTTTCACGGAGAATACTCGCCCCTTTTTGTGAGGCTGTATTACTCCGAAGACAATAACTCGGGTCTCAGAAACGTCAAAGTACGCAATACAATCATATCAGAAGTCCTTTATCTTGTATCTCGTCAGGCAGCGTATCGATTCGCCAATTCTGTAGGCTTACACACCTTGGAGATCTACAAGCTTACGAAGAAGGTTGTTAAAAAAGTGGGAACTGACGCCCTCGAAGAGCTTTTCGAATACCGCTATGCGGTTCCGATGTATCATTTCATTTAAGGTTATGAATTTAAGTATACCTACGGTATACTGTCATTATGGTGGCGCCTTCGACAGCAGGAGATCCGAGGCTCACAGAAGCCCCATCAGACACCCGTAAGCGACGCCATATATGTGGCGTCTTCCGA
>CAZAKL010000055.1:0-3181 GCA_964486025.1 uncultured archaeon | reverse complement strand
TCTTCACCTCTCCGCTACACCCGTTCTCATCATCGCCCCTTTAATTTTGTTCCTCGTTCTTTAATGCGTGAAGGTTTGTCCCAAATGTGGTAGAACGGAAAAAGAGGTTCCATTTATCGGCTTCTTCTGCAGGGACTGTTATCTGGAGGACCATCCTGCTGTCATTGTTCCCGAGCGGCTGGAGCTACCGTATTGCGTAATGTGCGAGCGCATATACACGGGAAGATGGACCGAATTCTCTCTGGAGGCTGTGCGCGACTGGCTCGCGAAGCGTCTCAGGGTGAATATGGATAACGCGCACGTATCATTTTCCTTCCCAGAGGTGGACGAGAATCACATTGCATTCAACTACATTGCAAGGGGCAGAATCGAGGGCGTCGAAGTGGAGGTGCCCGGCTCGGGAGAGATAAAGCTGAAGAAAACGCTCTGCCCGCGGTGTGCCCGCGAGTCCGGCGGCTACTACGAGGCAATCATACAGGTGCGTGGTTCCAACGTATACGAGCATGCGGAGGAGATAGCGGAGATGGTCGCCCACGGAAAGGGGGAGTATAACTTCGTTGCAAAGGTCATTGAGCGAAAGGAGGGCGTGGACCTCTATGTGGGTTCCAGAAAGATAGCGGAGAAGGTAGCGAAGCGCATAGAAAAGCGATACGGTATAAAGGCGGTCCGCTCGTATACTCTTGTAACGGAAAAGAACGGGAAACGGCTGTATCGTCTGACTGTTGCCCTGCACTTCAAGGACTGATTTCGAACACCATTCCTCTTATCCCTGGGTTCAGCACGGTCGTATCCCCGATTTTTTCGGTAATCCCTGCCCTTTCGTGCACGTGGCCAACTATCGCGTATTCTGGTTGGTACTCCTCTATGTACCAGCGGACCGCTTCTGAGCCTGCGTCGTCCCCGCTCAGCGTTCTCGCAAGTTTCGTTCCCTTCGGCGGCGCGTGGGCGACGAAGATATCTGTTTCCCCGAGCTTCCTCAGTATTGTGTATGCGTAGTCCTCATCCCATTCGAATAGTGTGTTCCAGGGCGTCCTCGGTGAGCCGCCTATTCCCCCGATTCGAAGCCCACGGTACGTCTGCGCCTGCCCGTGGACGACATGGGGAAAGTACTCACGAAGGTGGTCAGGTAACTCGTTGTTGCCCGGAACGATGAAGAGGACTTCTCTTACTGGTAGAAGAATCTCTGCGGCTGTTTCCAGCCCTCTTTCAGAGTATGTCAGGTCCCCGGCGCATATATAAATGTCAGATTCCTGTCTTACGATGGAGCGGAGGGCGTGCCAGTCATTATGTATATCAGAGAAGGCGATTACCCGCATATCATCACCATATAAATCTGATGGTGGGAAGGTTTAACCGTATCCCCTCCCCCATTAGGCATTCGTATCTTCTCGATTAAGAAGGGATTATACCTATAGTATTCCTGGGGGCGGATGGTGGAGGCAACACGCGGCGTTAAGGCCGTCAAAGTCAGTGGAACGGCGAAGGAGTCGGACTGGGTCACAGTTCCGAACGTCATGTATTACGACCTCTACGTGAACGGCGAGCGTATAGCCGAATTGCGTGCCATGCCCTTTGCCCTGCAGGAGCTGGCGATAGGCTACCTTCTGGCGAACGCATACGTGGAGGAGCCCCACCTTATCGAGACAGTTTCTGTAAAGGCGGACCGCATAGACGTGTATGCTGATTCTGAGTTCGAGTTTCGCTACCAATACTTCAAGGAAAAGGGCATCAAGCCCATAGAGTCTGTAAAAATTGAGCGCATTACATCCAACTATCAGGTGACCCGCCAGAAGATATACGAGAAGCTTGCCCTTGCCGAGGAGCGCGCAGTCCTCTCGAAGGAAATTCCTGGCACAAACTTTGCATTTATCGCCGACTATAACGGCTATTTCTTCCTCGCAGAGGATGTCTACCCAGATTCAGCATTCTACAAGGCGCTTGGGCGCGCTGTTTCTCAGAACTTTGACTTCAGGCGCTCCATGGTGGTTCTCTCCGACGTTCTTTTCCCCGAGTTCGTTGTCTTCTCGGCGTATATGGGCATACCCCTTGCGGGCTCCCTCCGCGGTGTTCCGTCCCTCTCTGTGGACATATCAGAGACGATTTCTGGCCAGACGGTATTCTACACCACTCCGAAAGACCTCATTGTGCTCTCAAACCCCCAAAGGATTATATAATCCTTCGTCCGTTCTTTTTCAGTGCGGCGTGACCTGACGTTTCTCGGTGCACTGGCGCTTCTCGTTGGTACGCAAATAGGGGCAGGAATTCTCGGTCTTCCAAAGGTCCTGGCGCCTCTTGGTTTCTTCTGGGGAACTGCGGTCCTTTTCTTTGCGGCTATGGCGCTGGCTATGACTGCAATAATGCTCGTGGAGGCACTGTATCTGACAAATCCGCGGTATCACTACTTTGAGCTCACAGAGCACCATCTCGGCCGCCGCGCTGCCATTCTCCTGATATTGGCAATACTCTATGCAGGTTATGGCTCGCTTGTGGCGTATACGGCAGGCCTTGGAGATATACTGGCATCTGTTCTTGGCGGTTCTCCCCGTTTCTGGGCGGTTGCGTCTTGGGCCGTTCTTTCCATTATCGTCTTTCTGGGGCTTCGGGTGTCCGGTGCCGCAGAGGAGTCCCTGACTATACTCATGATTCTCCTTATTGCAACGATATTCCTCTGGGCCCTTCCGGAGATGAAACCATACTCCCGGCCCTTTGACGTGTCTGCCTTCGTGGTGGCGTTCGGTGTGGCGGTTTTCGCCTTTTCTGGCCATCTTGTCGTCCCGGAGATTATTCAGGGTGTTAAGAACATGAACAGGACGAACCTCGTCATACTCGCAGCATTCTCCGTTGTATTCCTCATGTACGCGTTCTTCGCCCTTGCCATAATGGGTGTTGCAGGGATGGATGTTCCAGATATCGGTACGAAGGCGCTTGTACAGAATGTGGGCTCCGATTTATCCCTTATCGCAGTTCTTCTGCCGCTTTTGACGATTACCACCTCTTTCATAGGTGTCGGCATCGCACAGAGGGATATATTAGGGGAAATCGTGCGGAATCGAGTGCTCGCATGGCTCCTTGCAATGCTCCCACCGGTTATCATTTATCTCATGGGTGCTGGCTCCTTCGTCAGTGCCATATGGCTTGCCTCATTCGGTATCATAATTGCCTCCGGTATTCTCCCCCCACT
>CAZAKL010000054.1:0-3221 GCA_964486025.1 uncultured archaeon | reverse complement strand
ACTTTCACGAATTGCTTCGGTATTTGCGCTCCAAATCTTTGACCGATTCCCCCTGCGAGTATTGCTCCGATATTTTTACTCATCTGGGTTCCCTCGCTATATGCTCTACCTCTTGACAATTACAATCCATAGTACTTTTTAGGGACTGCTGTGCTAGGAGCTTGCGCACCTCGCAGCATGGTCAAACTTTCTGCAGTTCTGAATTGGCCAGCACTCTAACTCTATGGGTACTTTCCTGAGCTTTCCTGAATATAGTATCCATGTTGTCGTAACTCCACGTTCCGAATCTCCCTGTTGTAATTATGCCTGTTGAGTGTATGTATTCTAGTATCTTTGGGAGGGCTTTTCTGGATGCCCTTGTTGGAACGATGTATGCATATTTGAATTTGGCATGGATCAAAGGTTGTATCTTCTCTCTAGGTATGTTAAGTATTGTTTGGATCGCATCGGTTGTGTTTTCAATTGCATCTTGGAGGTTTGGATCCTTTCCGGGTTTGAACGTGATTTCTGTAAGCACCGAGCTTTTACCTTGTGGAGCAGCTACTGGAGAGAAGTTACTTGGAAAACTCATTCTGTTCGTGTACCATTCTCTGTCTGGGATGTATAGCCAGGAGTAGTTCGGAATTTTTGCATCTACCCCAAAACCAATCGTGATAACGCCATTGTACTCAAGCTTTTTTGTCAGCGTGGTTATTTCTGTTGGGGCATCAAGAATCTTAATCAGCTCTGGCAGAGGGAGTGTAGATATGATTATGTCTGCATTTATTTTGGATTTGTCACACTCAATTTTCCATTTTCCATCCGTTCTTTCAATGCGCTTTGCTTCACTGTTCGTGAGAATTTTTGTGTTCTTTAGATGGTTCGCGATCCCTCTTACCAACGATTCAATGCCACCGATCTTTGGGTAGTAAAAGTTGAGCTGGTGTGTATACCCCTCTGTGTTAAGGCCAAGCGCAGATGCCCAGATGTCCCGCACCTTTGGGCGGGGTATCCTGGACACCCACTCTGTAGATATGTCTTCTAAGGGTCGCTTCCAGACCTTTTCGTTGTACGGAATTAAGTATGCATTTGCTATTTCTTTTCCGAAGGTAGTGTATATCCACCGTTTGAAGTTTGATTTGTTCACGGCTGTATGCAGAGAATTGAGCGTAAAATCGATAGCCATCTTTATCGCAGTGGTTCTTGGGAGATCTCTGAGCCCGTTTTCGAAGGGATATTTGACAAAGCGTCCCCGATAATATATCTTTGTGTTTCGTCGGTTTCTAACGTAGTTCTCGCCGAGGAAAGATAACATCTCCTGGAGCGTTGATTTGTCCTTTGAGAATATTATGTGCGAGCCACCGATATCAAATGTGTAGCCATTCCTTGCCTCTGTTTTTAGCAAACCCCCAATTCTGGAATCCTTTTCGACAATTGTGATGTTTCTTATACCAGTTCTTTCTAAATAGTACGCCGTTGCGACTCCTGCAAGTCCGCCGCCAAGTATTACAACTCGCGGTAGAACCATAGTGAATAAAATAGCAAGAACTAATTTATTTGGAATTGAGACATTTTTGCTGTTTGCACGAGGAGGTTGTGCGATGGTTGCAGTATATCATCCTTTTATGCGGCATGGTGGTGGCCCCGCTGGTTGGTTATATCATTTGCATTCTGGGTTGGGTGCGATAGGGAGTGCAGGGATATGTGTGGTATATGATGAATGCTACACTAATGTTCCAAATGATAAGCGTGGTGCTGTGGCCGCTTATAAGAAACTTTTACCTATTTATGACAAGATATTCAAGTCAGGTATCCCTTCCCCTTTTATGGACGGTATTTTTCTACTTAAAGATTATATTATAGCACATAGGATGCAATTGCGCTTGCAGAGCCTTTTGGCGCGACTGTATTCGAGAGGCGAGCATGTCATCCACTTACAGAGCACGGGGTTTATGTATGGTTTAAGTCGTATTGATAAAGAGCACGACTGGACAAGAATATTAACGTCGCATCCCCCTATACCTGCCTATTTAGAGATTGCGCACTACTATATTGATTCTGGGCGGCGTACTCCACCAAAATGGGTTGCTTTCCGGCGGAAGGTAGATATAACGGCCTTTAATGAGGCGGATTATATTTTAACTCCAAGCTTGAGTGCACTTGAAGCATACTTTTTTGACAGGGATATTTCACGAGCAATATCTGACAAGATAGATACCGACAGCATTATTTTTGTGCCTACGGGTGTTGTACGTCCACAGGTTCATGTTTCCAGAGAATCTGTTCGCGAAAAGTATCGCTGGGATGGGAAGATTGTTGTGGGGTATTTTGGTAGAAGGTGCTTTGATAAAGGATTCGACATTTTTCAGCAGGTTGCGGAAATGGTTACTTCGGAGGATCCATCTCGCTTTGTATTTGTTTCCACAGGAAAAGGGCCTTATTCTGCGAGAGCTCCTGTTTTTGATCTGGGATGGGTGGATAATGTCTATGATATTATTAATGCAGTAGATCTCGTGGTACTTCCCAATCGATTCTCCTTTTACGATTTGGTGGCCATCGAATCGATCGCTACTGGAACACCTATTCTCACATCGGATAGAGGGGGTAACAAAGATATTGCCAGCAGTGTTCCTGGCGGTTTTGTTTGTGATATCTCTCCAGAGTGCTTTTCCGAACAGATTTTGAAGTATGGGGACTTATCTGATGCTAAAAGGAACAAGTTGCGCATGGGCAATATATCGAAATATGAGCAGTTTTTCACGGCAGAATCTTTTGCAGAGAGGTATTATCACAGCCTCGACTCTTACGGCTTGCTGTAGTTAGCCTGCGTTACATAACAGAACGTCCATGTTTGCGACAACTTCCTTACATGCTTGTTCGTCCTTTAGATCCCCTTTCATAATTTCCATGTTTTCTCTGTCTTTGATTGATTCTAAGTTTTCTATTTGGCCGCTCGTGAAGTTGTCCACTATTCGTAGAAGAGCACATTTTTCCACAATTGCATCTGCGAGGTGAGATCCGATAAATCCCGCACCGCCAGTAATTAGTACACGTTTATACAGCATTAGATTAAATCAGCAGACTTGTGGTTAAAACTGTTTGCTCGAGATAACGATGTTCCACATGTTTATCAGCATATATGTCTCCCGGTTGTTGGAGAAGCAAGCGCTACTCATTTTTTACCGCATTAAGCACCGCCGCGTTTCTGTAGATTTTTGCCAGCTCCATTACTGCCTTTGCCA
>CAZAKL010000053.1:0-3342 GCA_964486025.1 uncultured archaeon | reverse complement strand
TACTTAGGGGTGCATCTACGTTCATGGGCGAAGTGCAGAAAATTATTGACGACATCAGGGCCCTTCGGGTCCAGGGTGCCCGAAACGTTGCACTTGCGGCGTTGAGGGCTGTTCGCATCACGGCCCAGAAATCTTCCGATGAAAACCTCGCCGAGAACGTGAAGTCCGTGGTTCTTGAACTTGCCCGGACGAGACCTACAGAGCCCGCCATGCGCGATGCCCTCACATACGTACTCCGAAACCTTTCTTCCCGTGAGAAACTCATCGAAGCGATTGACCGCTACGAGGAAGAGGTCAGGGAAGCAGAGAGAAAGATTGCAGAGTACGGGGCAAGGAAGATACCGGACGGTGGAACGGTCATTACCCATTGCCACTCCACGACTGTCGTCAACGTCCTCCACCGCGCCAAGGAAGATGGCAAGGAGTTCCGTGTCATTGTTACTGAGACACGCCCGCTCTACCAGGGAAAGCTCACGGCGAAGGAGCTCCTCGCAGCGGGGATTCCCGTCGTTTACATCGTTGACTCTGCCGCTTACCTCTTCATGCGCGACGCCGACCTCTACATCACGGGTGCCGATGCGATAACGTCTGACGGCTACGTGGTGAACAAGGTCGGAACGGCTCTCATGGCCGTCGCGGCGGAACGCTTTGACGTTCCTTACTACGTTGCAGCGTCTACGCTCAAGTACGACCCCGTTACTGCGGCGGGCTTCCCTGAGCACATAGAGGAGCGCGACCCTTCCGAGGTTATCGACCCTTCAGAACTGCCGGGCGCGGAAATTCGGAATCCTGCCTTTGACGTTACACCGCCCGACCTCGTGGATGGCATAATATCGGAAATAGGCATATACTCGCCGCAGATTTTCCCTGCAATGGTTTCCCAAGCGAAGGGCGTCTCCCCCGACCTGGAGGAGATGATAGCGCTGTTTAGGCTGGCAAAACAATAAGAAAGGGGAGAGGGCCGTTAGTAGTGGATCCCCATGGGCATATGTGCTATCATACTTGTGAGCCAGGAGTGCGCCACCAGTGCGGCCAGTATTCCGATCCCCAGGTTGATTGCAAATACTATTGTCATATCCTTCTTCGCTTCGCTTGGGATGTCTATGAGCAGCGCCACTATGAATCCAACCACTGGAATCGCGAAGTACAGGTACCAACCCCTGTAGAGGTTATCCTTTTCCTCCGTGAAGCGCCAGAGGAGTAGACCTATGGATACAATCCATCCTATGTACGGGATGAGAAGCGCGATTTCCGCGATGAGGAGCCATTTCCCGACCTCTGCCATGCCCGGGTTTTCGTCCTTTTTTACGAGCCAGAGAATCAACGGCCCGAGAATCGGGATAATTCCTGCCAAAAGAAACCAGTACCACGATTTTTCATACTCTGCCACAGTTATCACCCTTTATCATGTTTGCCGTCGTAATATAATGCCGTTGGAAGAATATAAACGCCGGCTGTGAAGTGGTTCACATCCCTTTTAAACTTTCCTCTCGCTGCTTCGTTCCCAGAAGCCATTATTAAAAACGTTTTGCACCCCAACTTCTTAGGTTCTCTCTACCCGCCTCTGCCGTCTGGGCATGCGGGGATGACCGATAAACGGTGAAAGGCATGCCAAGGAGAACAAGGCCAAGAAGGGGTTCGTTGCAGTTCTACCCGCGGAAGCGGGCCAAGAGGATTGTACCACGCTTCAAGACCTGGCCATCCGTCTCGGAGGTCAAGCCCATTGGATTCTATGGCTACAAGGCGGGCATGACCCATGCACTTCTCGTTGACGCCCGTCCCAAGACGCCGACATCCGGCCAGGAGGTGTTCACACCACTTACAATCATTGAGACGCCACCGCTCTACGTTTACGGTATCCGCGCTTACAAGTACGACCCAAACCGCGGCCGCGTCACGGCAACGGAGGTCTGGGCGGAGAAGCTGCCAAAGTATTTTGACCGGAGGGTTACAGCACCCAAGAAGGGGCACGGTGATGTTTCCAAGATTGAGAGCATGCTCGACGAGCTTGTGGATATCCGTCTTCTCGTTGCGACGCAGCCCTGGCTCATAAAGGGTCTCGGTAAGAAGACCCCGGACGTCGGGGAAATTGCCATAGGCGGCACTTCCGTTGAGGAGAAGTTCAACGCCGCAAAGGACATACTCGGCGGCGAAATCCGCGTGAAGGACATCTTTGAGGCTGGAGAGCAGATTGATGTCAAGGCCGTTACAAAGGGTAAGGGATTCCAAGGCGTCGTTAAGCGCTTCGGCGTCTTTGAGTTCGGCCACAAGAAGGAGAAGACCAAGAGGGGCATTGGTGCCATGGGCCCATTCTTCAAGGGGAAGGTCTTCTGGGAGGTGCCCCGTCCCGGCCAGATGGGCTTCCACACGCGCACCGAATACAACAAAATCGTCGTCATCGTTGGTGAGAATGGTGAGCCGCCAATCACGCCGAAGGGCGGCTTCCTTCACTACGGCGAGGTGAAGAACGATTATATCGCAGTTATCGGGTCTGTACCTGGCCCCGCCCGCAGGATTGTGGGGCTGAGGAAGGCTATTCGTCCGAATAAGCACCCGTTCCAGTTCAGCCAGATAAAGTACATATCTCTCGAGTCCAAGCAGGGTGTGTAAAATGAAGGCAGCAGTTCGTGATCTTCAGGGCAACGTCGTGGGCGAGATTGAGCTCCCCGACGCATTTGATACTCCTGTCCGTGAGGACCTCATCCGCCGTGCCGTGAAGGCAGCTTGGGCGAACCGTCTCCAGCCCTACGGGACGAAACCCATGGCGGGTCGTGACTATGCAGCCTTCACGGACAACAGGAGGAGAATCGGTTCTGCCATGAACCACACAATTAACGTGGGCCACGCACGTCTGCCGAGGGTTCACTTCAGGAGATATCTCCTGCAGGGCTTCGTGGCCAACGTTCCCCAGGCCCGCGGTGGCCCCAGGGCGCACCCGCCAAAGGTGGAGAAGCGTCTCTGGGAGAAGATAAACAAGAAGGAGCGGAGGTTGGCGATACGCTCCGCCATCGCTGCGACTGCATCCCCCGAGTGGGTGCAGAGCAGGGGGCACCGCTTCGCCACCGAGCTCCCCATCATTGTTGTGGATGACCTCGAGGCGGTGAAGAAGACCTCCGAGGTGAAGAAAGTCCTCCGCGCCCTTGGCGTCTGGGAGGATGTTGAACGTGCATACAACGGTCGTCGGAGGAGAGCAGGCAAGGGTGAGCGCAGGGGCCGCGCGTACAAGGTTCCAAAATCCGTGCTCATCGTCGTATCCAAGGATCGTGGTATTTACAGGGCGGCCCGGAACCTTCCGGGCGTCGACGTGGTTGAGGTGCGCAACCTCAATGCCGAGCTCCTCGC
>CAZAKL010000052.1:0-3565 GCA_964486025.1 uncultured archaeon | reverse complement strand
TCCATTAAACTCTTCCATACTGTCGGCTGACCGCGCCTCAGCTCGTCCCGGTCCATGATGTCGTCGTGTATGAGGAGGTACACGTGGAGGAGCTCGTAGGAAATGCTTGCCTTTACCGCCTTTTCGGCGTCCTCTCCCCCTGCGCCGAGATATCCTGCAACGACGAGCGTCGGACGGACACGCTTACCTCCCGCGCGGGCGAAACGATAGATATCCTCCACGACGCGTCTGTTGAAGGGGTCTTGTTGTTCTTCCACCTTTTCCTCCAGGAATGAGTACAGCTCCCGGTCTATTCTTGGTACCCACTCGGCGAAGAATGCCTTCATTTTCTCGAACGCCATGGTTTGAAGACGAGAACAAGGTTTTAAGATTGTTGAGGCAGGGGTTCGACAGAAGACGAAAAGATATGTGTAGATGGAGTGCGGGGGCTGGGATTCGAACCCAGGAAGGCACTAAGCCACCGGATCCTAAGTCCGGCCCCTTTGGCCACTCGGGCACCCCCGCGCCAGATTCTCCGGCGGAACAACTGTATGGGAGGTCGGGAGCGAGGCGGAGCACCCTGCAGCTCTCCGGTTGTGTGGTCGGTCGCAGACCGGCCCCGCGTTAGCTTCGACCGATACGGCGGTCGCCGGGCACCCCCGCACCGCTTCGCCGCTGCTCTGGGTAAGCATTATATTGATGAGCGGAGAATATTTAATGGTGGCTCTTTCTTCAACTCTCGCGTTTAAGGGGGCAGTACTTTGAGGACGGAGGAAATCAAGGGGCTCATGCGTTCGCTCGGTGCCAAAAAGTCGGAGATTTTGGTGTACATTGCACTTCTCCGAATGCGTGAGGAGGTGCCAATTTCTCGAATTCTGAAAGAGGTTGACCTGTCTGAGAAGACCGTGCGCATGGCCCTTGACTCGCTGATTCGAAGAGGGCTCGTCGTCCGAACGGGAAAGGGGAGGGGAACGAAGTACAGGGCGCGCGGCGTTCGTACCCTCATGCATTTGGTAAAGAAAAAGATAGAGGAGAGCGTTCAAGATATTTTCACTCATCTTCAATACCGTTCATCGTAATCTTGAACACCGCTTCGCCCTCTGGCAGGTGTGGCGAGTCCACAAGGCGGGCAATTCGCTTCTCTCCCTTGCCCTTGCGTATGTATATTCTGTAGGTTGCTGCGTGGCCAAGTACGTGGCCACCGACGGGCTCTGTGGGGTCACCGAAGAACATATCTGGCTTGGCCATGACCTGGTTTGTGACGACAACTGCGAGGTTGTACGTATCTGCCAGCTTCTGCAAGTTGTGTATGTGCCTGTTTAGCTTTTGCTGGCGCTCCGCTAGGGCCCCACGACCAACATACTCTGCTCTGAAGTGCGCTGTAAGCGAATCAACGATTATAAGTTTAATATTCTTCTCCTCTATAATCTCGCGCGCCTTTTCGACGAGCACCATCTGGTGGTCCGAGTTGTATGCCCGGGCGACGTATATGTGCTCAAGCGCCTGCTCCGGGTCTAGGCCCATGTACTTCGCCATCTGTATTACTCTCTCCGGTCTGAACGTGTTTTCCGTGTCGATGTACAGGGCGTTGCCATCTAGACCGCCTTTGTCAAGGGGGAGCTGAACGTTCACCGCCAGCTGGTGGCAGATTTGGGTCTTTCCCGACCCGAATTTCCCGTAGAACTCTGTTATTGCCTGGGTTTCGACACCGCCACCAATGAGCTCGTCGAGGGCCTTGGAACCTGTGGTTATGCGCCCGACAATTGTTCTCTTTTCCATGAGCTCCTTCGCGGACATCCAGCTCATTTCGAGGGCGTCCCGGGCTGCATTTATTACTTTGATAGCTGTTCCCTCTCCCAGTCCTGCAATCTCCATTAATTCTGCCGGAGATGCAACGGCGATAGACTCAAGGGTCGTGTATCCCGCGGTGCGTAGCTTCTCGGCGGTGGTTGGGCCGATTCCCGGCAAGTCCTCAATCTTTTCAATCTTCTTCTCAGCCATGTTAGAATTGGATGGGCAGGGTTATTAATATGGGAATGTGGTTATTCGTTCCCCTGTTCCCCTAATACTTGCTTCACCTCTGACAGCATTCTGTTTATCTCGTAAGCCAAGTTTGGCTTCCTCAGCACCTTTGCAACCATTTCCAGGTTGTCAAAGTATTTGTTGCGCCTGACGAAGCCTGAGACGACTACTTCCTCCCCGAGGAGATTCCTCTCCGCAATTTCGTGCAGGTCCACATCTGGGCTGACATTTTCTCCATATACCTTGCGCGCCTGCTTGTCAAATGCGATGATGCGGACGCTGCCCGTTCCATCGTCCAATTCAAAGGTCAGTATCGGCACAACACGGACGTCATTGCTTCCACAGCTTGTGCATACCCATTTCCCATCTTTCCACTCCGCCTTCTCCCCACACGCATTGCATATTCCTATAATCGGTTTGTTCCTGTACACCTGGACGACGGTACCACGCACCTCTACGAATTTGTCTCCCTCTTCTAGCTCTGCGATGTGCTTCCGCTCTATCCTCGGCCCCGCCGTTTGTATCTTTGCAAACTGCTCCCTGAGGTCTTCGCGTATCTGGATGAGGCCCATCTTCCCCACGTGCACGTTTATACCGCTTAGCCCTTCGCGTGTGTATCCCGACACAATGCGGACAACGTCCCCTTCCTTTATGTTTACATTTGCTCGCTCTCCCCAGAGAACAACACGTACCGTTCCTGTCTCATCAGCACCGATAAATGCACGCATCTGCGTTTCCGTTCCGTCGGAGCGCTTGACAGTTTTCGCAGGGAATACCCGAACAACCTTAAGGAGGATGTCCACATTCTGCATGTCCGGCGCGAGATCCCGCACCTTTACAAGGACGTTCTGCGCCTCGGGCAGCTTCGATTCGTCTTCTATATCCGGGTTTATCACTATTCGGCTGTCGAAGGAGAGTGTGAGGACAGGTTCTCCGTTATACTCGCGGACATAGCCGTTGAGCACCTCTATGACCTGTCCGCTTTCCAGCTTTCCCTGTTCCACGAGGGAAACGTCACGGTTCCAGAGTGTCAGGCGTATTGACCCCGTCTCGTCCCCTATTATTACCCTGCAGTACTTTCCCGTTTTCCCATCCCCTTTGAAAACGCGGGGAGGAAATATGCGAAGGATGCGTCCTACAACATCAACCCGCTCCATTCCCGGCTTCAGCTCAGATATTTTGACGCGCCTGCTGAGCTCGCGGTCTACGTCTATATCTACACCGAGCTCCTTCGCAACGGCGTAGGCAGCTCCCGCCTCTGTGAGCAGGCCAGCAAAGGTCTTTATCTTCTCGTTGATTCTTTTTCTAATTTCTTCCTCGCTCATTTCCGTCTTTTCCATGATTCGGGCGATTATTTTGTTCGCGTCTGCAATCACATAAACACTATGGTCTTTCATCTTCTTAATGCGCTACGCCTTCCGAGTGGGTTACGTTGGCGAGGGTTTTCACGGCCTTGCACGCCAGCCCAACGTCCGGACGGTCGAAGGGGAAATAATGCGCGTTCTTACCGAGCGTGGCTACCGTGCGGAGGATGACTTCTTCCTCTTCTCCAGCCGAACGGACA
>CAZAKL010000051.1:0-3985 GCA_964486025.1 uncultured archaeon | reverse complement strand
GGCGCATCAAGGACGAGGAAACAACTATTGAATTCGAAGGACGGACATATAGGGTTAAGTGGAAGGTAGGGACAAACAACATCGAGAACGAGGAGAAAGCTAAAGCAATAGCTCAAAGACTTATCAACATATACTTCAGCAACTTACAACAGCTCAAGAAGTTAGCAAAGTCAGAAGGGTTCAGCGATGACGAAATCGCCGACATGGAAAATCCTGACAATATCAGCCTTAGGCACAAGGAAGAGTTCCGCATATACAAGGACAGGGGAACGAAAGCCGTTCCTCGGCGTATCGGGGCAGTCCTCAAGATAAAAGAAGGAAAGCTAATTCCAAAGAAGTGGTCAAAATGAAGGATATCCAACTCACCGGCGTTAGGGTGGACGGAGACATTCCCCAATCTCCCGAAGACATAAAGACACTTAGTCACCATGCGCCGGTACCCAAGGAAAGAACCCGCCGAACCTGTAGTGATAAAGGCCGACGTGATAGTGCACCAGATAAAGATGGGGATGTAAAGGTTTCGTTTTTTGGGAATGATAAATAAAACCAATAATCAAGGAAGGTGGTGAACTTGAAGAGGTCCCGCCTGGCAAGTATTGTGATCGTGCTGGCCCTGGTCTTGATTCCCATAGCAACAGCAGCCACACCCACCTGGACAAAAAACATCGGGGTGTACTCGGCATACATATCCCCAAGTGGGGAAAAGATATTCGTGGGAACCGGGGACGGAGTGTACCTCTTCGACCGGAACGGGGCCGAGGTTTGGCACACGGAACTGCCCGAGGCCATCAAACTCCTCGCGGTTTCGCCGGACATGAAGTACGTGGTGGGAGCGGGAGAGAAGAACGTCTACGTGATAAACGCCCTCAACGGAGAGTTCCTCTGGAGCACGGACACGAAGGGGAAGATAGAGAGCCTGGCCGCTTCGGGGGACAGGTTCGTCGTGGGGACGCTCTTCAGCGTTGAGGCCTACAGGTACACAGGAAAGCTGACGTTCCTGCGATTTCCGGAGACCAAGACCTCCGGCGGGGTCGCTATGGCGGCGGAGGTAGGTTACGCCGTTGGATTCGTGGATAAGGCCATAGTGCTCGCAGGGGACAAGGTCATCTACTACCGGGCCGATGGAACAGAAGGGTGGAAGTACGACCCATACGCCGACTCCAGTGCCGACAGGAACTTTGAGGCCCTGGCAATAAGCCCGGACAACTCCCTGATAGCGGCCGGTGGAAAGGACGGGGTCTGGATACTCGACGTCTACGGGACGTTCCGCGATAAGCTTGCCATTTCAAACGTCATCGACCTGGAGTTCACCCCTGACGGGAAGTACATAGCGATCCTTACTTCTAACGGGAAGGTTTACCTGGCGGACAGGGACGGAAACGTTGAATGGTCAAAGGCAACCAGAGGTACCCCTAAGGACCTGGCTGTCACGCTCCACTACGTTGGAATTGCGACGGATGAGGGCGTGGAGATACTGACGACGAAGGACGGCTCGTCCGTGAACTTCTACGATATCGGCAACACGAACTCCGTGGCCGGGACGGAAAAGGCCGATTACCTGGCCGCCGGTGGGGAAAAGCTCGGCTTCTTCAACTTCAACTACGCGGTCCTCACTGTGAGAACTGATCCAAGCGGGGCGGAGGTTTACATAAACGGGGTTTACAAGGGCACGTCACCGCTCAGCCTGACCCTTGATCCCGGAAAGTACAAAGTCACTGTGAGCATGGAGGGATACTACTCGAACGAAACGACTGTCAATCTGGATCTGGGGGAGAGCGAGACGGTGGCTCTGACCCTGGAGAAGAGGGCGGAGATAGAGACTCCAACCGGAACGGTCACCACCACTACCACCAGTCCGGGGGTATCGATGGAAAAATACAGGCTCGGCGGTAGGGAAATCGACTTCCGGCCCTCTGAGGATTACCTGCGCGAGATGTCCAGTTATGCCATTGAGAAAACGGAGGCACTGATTGACAGGATGAACGGACTCGGTTACACCGCGGACCTCGCAGGGCCCATCCTTGAGCGGGCGAAGCAGGAGTACCTCAACGGAAACTACGCGGACGCGAGGGACAGGGCCCTTGAGGCGTGGATAACCGCGTTCAGGGAGTTCTGGGTTCAGTACGACATGGCAATACTGTCAAAGGGGGGCATCGACGTAGGCCCTATCCGGGAGAGCTACGACTCGGGGAACCTCGAGGATGCCCTCGGAAAGGCAGTAACGCTAAGTGGAAAGCTGGAGGGTGAGCAGAAGGGGCTGTTCGATGCCGCAGATGGGGCCGCGGCGGTTGTGGATGGGTACTGGAAGAAGGACGTCCGCCTCTGGAACTACGTTGATCCACTCCTCGACTCGGCCGTGAAGTTCAAGGACGGCGACGTGAAGGGAGCGAAGGAACTGGCGGAGAAGGCAAGGGTCGCACTGAAAAACGCGGGCAAGAACGGAGAGAACGCACTCAGCGAGATACTGGCTAAGGCAAGAAGTGGGGAACTGGACGAGGAGAAGCTGAAGGAGTTTGAAACGGGCAGCTTTGGCGATGTTGAGACGGAAACGCAGACCAACGAAGGTGGCGGCGGCATCTGTGGACCAGGACTCTTCGCAATTCCCGCACTGCTCCCGGCACTGCTCACCCGGAAGGTGAGACGGTGATGCAACGGCGCTCCCTGGAGGCAGACTTCATTCGCCGCCTTTTTGTTTCCATTTTCATTGTGTATCTGTTGGGCGAGTTCGGGGCAGTTTTGGCTCTGTTCATCTTCCTGCCGCTAATAATAAGGATTATTAAAGGGATCGCGAGCCCCACCCGTGCACCCGTTACGAGGGCGTCCTCTAAAAGACAGGATCTACGGAAGGTTCTCCGCGAGGGCTTCATCTTCGAAGCACCTTCGGAACTGAACGAAGGCGTTGAGGCCCTCCTGAGGGTGGGGATGAGGAACCTCTCAAGCCGTCCCATGACCGTCACGATAAGGCTGGACGAGCTTGAGGAGTATGGAAAGGTATCCCCCGAAAGAATAGACCTCTCGCTGGCTCCCGGTGAGGTCAAATCAACCTTCGTGAGGTTCATTCCGCGGAAAGTTGGCGAGATAAAAGCCCGCGCAGGGTTGAAATCCGGGATCTACCTGGTGAGAGTTCCCTTAACGCTCAGGGTTAAGTCGCTCCCAAGGGAGGAACCCGAACCCCTGCCCTCGGGGCCCGGCGGGCTGGAGAAACTGCTGTCAAGGTACGTGTCCGTGGAACCAATTGGTTCCGGCGGCTTCGCCACCGTCTACCGCGCAGTGAAACCGGACGGCTCGACTGTGGCGCTTAAGGTTCCCCACAGCCTCTCAGAGGAGGCGGGGAGGCTGTTCCTTCATGAGGTTGCCGTCTGGAGCGGGCTGAGGCACCGAAACATAGTCAGGCTCTACGAGGCAAACATCGTCCCCGTGCCGTACATAGAGATGGAGTACTGTGAGGGCTCGCTGGGAGGCATCAGGAAGCCCCTTTCCCCGGAGAGGGTGGCGGAGATAGCCTTCAACGTCTGTGAGGGCCTGAAGTACGCCCACGAGCGGGGAGTAATCCACAGGGACATAAAGCCGAGCAACATCCTTCTGAAGGAGGGCACGCCAAAGATAAGCGACTGGGGGCTGAGTAAGATATTGACTGAGAGCAGGACGACCACAGCTACCTTTACCCCCCTCTACGCCGCCCCGGAGCAGATAAGCAAACGCTTCGGCAGAACCGATGAGAGGACGGACATCTGGCAGCTCGGCGTTCTCATGTATGAGCTTGCGACCGGAAAGGTGCCCTTCGACGGGGAGGACTTCATCGAAGTCGCCGAAAAGATAACGATGGAGGATCCCGTTCCCCCAAGCGAGCTGAATCCGGATGCAAGGCCCCTCGAGCCGGTAATAATGAGGTGCCTCGCCAAGAGGAAGGAGGAGCGCTACCAGTCGGTCAAGGAGCTTCAGAGGGATCTGGCCAATCTGCTCGGCGGCAGATACCGCGAGGAAC
>CAZAKL010000050.1:0-4100 GCA_964486025.1 uncultured archaeon | reverse complement strand
GGCGGAGACGGATCTCGGGCGTTCAGTGATCGGCGTCGTCGATGGAACGCCAGCAAACCACGTGGAGAGCGAGGAAGAGCGAAAGGAGAGGAAGGAACTGGTCCGAAAGTTCGGTTATTTTGCGGATTAATCCGCATAAATAGGGATAGCACATGTCGGGCAGAGAAAAAGAACATAGGATACTCGTGGGGAACGTTGGACGAGGAGAAAGAAACATCGTAGCGGTCGTAAAGCACGTTGAAATACCGACAGACACGCAAACCTCAGTGAAGCATCAAAAAGTGATATCCGTGAAACTAGCAAAGCACCCGAAAGAAAAGGGAAAAATACACGTAAGTATGGAAATCTCATACGGGGACTCTGCTGAGAACGTGTGGAATTGGGCATCGAGCATTACGCCGCAATACGAAATCAACCTCAACGGCAAAAAATACGTGCTACGCGGAGATTGGCACCCCAGAACACACATTGAGATGACGGTAAACCGCGCACTCTTCGAGGCTCCAAGCGATGAAAAAATCCTCGAAGTGCTCAGAAAGGAAAAAAGCGGCGTGAACATTGCTGAAAGACTACAAATACGATACATCGGATTCGGGCCGCACTACTCGCTGGGGGACAAAAGTGGATTTCAAAAAGCAGTGCCCAGAATTGTGGAGATACAGCACGAGGGTCGC
Source organism: uncultured archaeon (assembly GCA_964486025.1). GTDB lineage: Archaea > Iainarchaeota > Iainarchaeia > JAADDC01 > JAADDC01 > SZUA-1452. The sequence continues at coordinate 3,426 of CAZAKL010000050.1, read as the reverse complement.
CGCCCAGAAGATGGCTCTTTTGCAGGCCTAATGGCAGGGATCATCAGAAATCCGTGGAACAGCAGAAGGGAGAAGCAAGACAAGAAAATACCGGGAACATTTCCCGAGCTCGGCACTGTGCAGAACATCACAAAAGTCGTGGAAGATGCTATTATGCGTAGCCCCCAGAACGTAGATCTCGGACCGTTAAACTACATAGTCAACGCAAGAAGAGAGCTACGGGATAAAAAGATTGCATGGAAGGATCGAAAAAATGCAGAAAACAAGGTACGTAAATTCCTCAGAGCACTCATCGAAAATCCAGAAAGGCTGCGCGCGTTCAAACAAATATTAACGGGGGAATATCGGAAACGAAGGGCTGCATGGACTGGATATGGGTTCCTGGCGATCGAGTACTTCCTCAAGGGAGCAATAGACGATGCCGCCAAAAATTTTGAGCTGGCGCGACGCGTGGAGTCCGAAAATGACCCAAAGATCATACTCCGAACAATATTGGGCTCCAAAGATGCTGACGTGAGAGCTGCAGCGCACGCAATGGAACGGCGCGCGCACGAGCCGATTTATCCGTCAGAAGTAAGAGAATTCGATGTCCACGAGATACAGTCATGGAATGCCATCGATCGCGCAAAAAGGAAGTTTAAGGTGCTATACGATGGCAAAAAACTTATCATGTTGCCCAGCAGAAAGGGAGACGCCATTCACGGCTCGCCAGCCATTGTCCTTGACCTCAAGGAATACAACATCTACATAGGAACATACGATAAGCGCAAGAAAAAAATTGTCGGCGCCACACCTCTAAACAAGCTAATCGGGCATCTTAATCCGGCTATGAAACACATATATGAGCACAAGCACGAATACACAAACGCACTGTCAAAGCTCTTGGAAAAGTACACAGAAACATACTTGGACATTTATGGGGACCAAATAGCAACACTCGCAGAAAAAAGCGGAAAGCAGGTGCCAAAAAACTACCGCGAGCTCGCACTGCTGGCAGCATCAGATGCAAGAATTCACACGAGCTCGCCAGCAAACATGGTAGGAAGCATACTCAGCACGATCGTCGACGCCCACGACGCACTGCTGATAAAAAGGGCGAGAGAGAACGGAGACACTGATACCCTGATCGACACAGTAACAAAATCGGAGTTCAGCCACGCCATAGGGCAAATACGAATCAGGAATATAGGCCCCATAGAGCATGTGCTCGACGAGTATCTCTCAAAGATGTATGAAAATGCCCCATCAATCGGCACAGTGAATGCCCCTGAAGAACTCATAGAAAAAATACGAGCCCTAGAAGCGACCGACAAGAAACTAAGAAAAGATTTCGAAAACGCGGTCATAGCTGCAATCAAAGAAAAGCTGCAAAAATACGGGATAGCCACCAATGACAATCAGATAAAACAGAAACTCCACCAGATCGCCACAAAGTTTCCAGAAAACATGCTTAGAGTATTGGCATACGCACCACCCACAGTGAGAGGTAAGCTAATAGCTCTGGGACAAATTGGAGGATCTCGACACGAAACCGCAAGTATCGGCGCGTTTAACTACCACAGAGATCTGGTAAGATCGTTGGCAAGGATTGCGATTCATGACGGGAATCTGGCAGAAGATCTAAGCAGGCTACTCGAAGAATATGGGGGAGAAGCGGAACACGTCATACACATAAAACCAATCTGAATGGTTGTTTGGGGTTGGCGGAGATCACTGCTCCGCCAAGAGTTTTATCTCGATTTTAACATTCTCGGGGATGGGAATGCGGAGAATCATCTTCATAACGCGATCATCCGCTGCCACCTGAACGATTCTCTTGTGGATACGCATCTCCCAGTGCTCGTACGTTTCGGAACCCTGTCCGTCGGGGGAGTAGCGCACCGCAACGCGGAGCTTCTTCGTGGGCAGCGGTATGGGGCCAGCTACCTTGACGCCGGCCTGCTTTGCAATGGATATTATCTTCTGTGCAATGTCATCGAGCACGCGGTGGTCCGTCCCTGCCAGCTTGATGCGAGCAATCATGATAATCACCGTAAATAGAAAAATCTAAAAGAGGGAGAGATCACTGCTTGGGAGTGACCTCCGTGACGACACCGACCGCCACCGTGCGGCTCATGTCACGGATGGCAAAACGACCAAGTGCCGGGAAGTCCTGGAAGCGCTCGACAACCACTGGCTTCGTTGGCACAATCTCCACGAGCGCTGCGTCACCAGTCTTGAGGAACTGTGGGTTCTCCTCGACGACCTGACCGGTGCGCGGGTCAATCTTCTGCAGGAGCTGCTCGAAGCGGCAGGCGACCTGCGCCGTGTGGATGTGGAAGACCGGCGTGTAACCGACGGTGATTGCCGTTGGGTGCTGCAGGACGACGATGCGCGCCTTGAAGCGTGCTGCAACCGTTGCCGGGTTGTCCGGGTGGCTTACGACGTCACCGCGCTTAATCTCGTCCTTACCAACGCCCTTGACGTTGAAACCGATGTTGTCACCGGGCTTGGCCTCCTGGAGTGGCTCGTGGTGCATCTCGATGGATTTGACTTCTGCGGTCTTGTTCACCGGCATGAAGAGTACCTTGTCACCAACGCGAAGCACACCGGACTCGACACGGCCAACAGGCACCGTACCGACACCCTTGATGGAGTAGACGTCCTGGATGGGGATGCGCAGTGGCTTGTCAACGGGCCTGGGTGGCTCCTCTAGCTTGTCGAAGGCCTCGTAGAGGGTCGGACCGTTGTACCAGGGCATGTTCTCGGACTTCTTGACGACGTTGTCGCCCTTGAGAGCAGAGATTGGGATGAACTGAACCTTGTTCATGTCGTAGCCGAAGCCCTTGAGGAGCTTCTCGACCTCTGCCTTGACCTCCTCGTACTTCTTCTGGTCGTAGTTAACCATGTCCATTTTGTTAATGGCGACAATCATCTGGTTGATACCAAGAGTCTTGGCAAGGATTGCGTGCTCGCGAGTCTGTGGCTGGACACCCTCGGACGCTGCAACGACGAGCACCGCCGCGTCTGCCTGCGCTGCACCCGTAATCATGTTCTTAATGAAGTCAACGTGGCCGGGTGCGTCGATAATCGTGAAGTAGTACTTGGGCGTCTCGAAGTCACGGTATGCAACGTCGATGGTAATACCACGCTCACGCTCCTCCTTGAGCTTGTCCATAACGTAAGCAAACTCGAATCCTGCCTTACCCTTCTCCTCAGCCTCCTTGCGGAGCTCCTCGAGCTTACGCTGGTCAATGAGACCAAGGTCGTAGAAGAGACGACCGACCGTTGTGGACTTACCGTGGTCAACGTGGCCGATAAACACCAAGTTCAGGTGGGGCTTCTCCTTTGGCATATTCATACACCTCCGTTTAGCATGTCTCTACCATTTTGGATAGGGTAAAATTATAAGGGAAACGGGTTTCACTCCAGGAAGTGCTCCGGCTT
>CAZAKL010000049.1:0-4215 GCA_964486025.1 uncultured archaeon | reverse complement strand
ACCCTCTCCCGCCACGCATCGCAGGGCACTCTGCGCTCGGCGTATCGCCGCATCCTCCGCGGCGCGCTTTCCATCTCCCTCGCCGCCATTCCTTTCCTCTACCTCTTCGCCCCGTATATCATTCCCTTCGTCTTTGGCTCCCAGTTCTCCCCCTCTGTCGGCGTTTTTTATGTCCTCCTCTGGCTGCTCCCCCTGAAGATCGTTTATAACCTGAACATCCAGTCCATCGTTGCCCTCGGCCGGGATAAGGAGCAGATCGTCTATCCTCTTCTCGCCGGTGCCCTGAACGTCGTTCTCAACTACTTCTTCATCCTCCGCTGGGGCATTTACGGAGCCGCCGCCGCCACTGTCCTCTCCCTGCTCTTCGCGACGGTGCTGTCAGGATTGAGGGTCGCGCAACTATTTGGCGAGACGGAGAACATCCTCCGCTAATTTAGTGCTGCCGTTCTCGTGTTTTATTTCCTTTGCCATTGTTTTTGCTTGTAGTATGTGCTGTCCATTAAATTCCGAGTATCTCTCCACAAAAACTGCTCCCACTTTCCTTGCGAACACTTCCGTATCCTTTCTGCCAGACGTTCCGGTTAACTTGTGGTTAAACACGATGATTGTTGGTTTCTTGTAGATAATTGCGGCCTCTGCTGCTGTAGCACCTTGGTGCGTTACTACAACGTCTGCTTCTGCCAGCCATTTATTAAACTCCGGATCGAACTGAAATACCTTCAGGAACCTGTCGGCATACTTGTCTGCTGGAACTTTTCCCGTCTGGAGTACCGCCCTCTTCGCAACGTCTGGCATTTTTGCTACAAGGTCAAAAAATTCTTCAAAGCCCTCTGTTCCGAAGGTGATTAGCACATAACCATCATTCCTGCCATTCACGCGGGCGCTCGGGAGGATAGGGCCATATACCTTGCCTTTCGGATAGTTCTTCTTCTGTTCGTCCCAGTGGAGCGCCACGATATCTGCAAACCTGCTGAGGATGTCTACAGCTTTGCTCTTTGTCACCGTTCTGTCAATAGCCTCAATCACGACAAGCTTTGCCCCTTTTAGCTTTAACGCCAGTGCCGGGCCTATGGAGTGGTTACTCCCTGTGGCGACGACTACGTCCGCTTTCGGGATCCTTAGTCCCTCCAAGAACCCTTTCAATACGGAGAGTATGCGCTTCCACAGTGGCGTTCCCGGTGCAGCCTTTTCTGTTTCAAAGACCTGCCCGTATTTTTCCATCTTTGCCCTCGTCCACCTATCTCCCTTTGGTACAATCACCGTTATTTTTGCCCGTTCTACTAGCTGCTCTGCTACCGCCTCCGCGTACGCCGTGTGCCCCCCACCAGATGCGATGATTGTTATTTTTGTGCATCTTGCTACCACTTTCTTCTCCACCTTTTCTTGTCCATCAGATGTACTTTTCGATGATTGGAATGTAATATTTTTTCACTATATTTTTCCAAAGGAACCGCTTTGCCGTTTCTACCTGCCTCTTTCTGTTTTTTGGTGTCTTTGCTATTGCATAATCTATGGCACTTGCAAGGTCTTTTATGTTGTCCAATTCGAAGGGAACTACCTCATCGTTCTCAAATGCCCATGTGTTTGAAGGGATATCTGAGACGACAGGCGTTTGACCCTGTGCCATTGCCTCCACTATCACAAGTGGAAAGCCTTCCCGCCTGCTAGGCAATACGAATGTGGATGCGTTTCTTACGAGTGTTTGCTTGGTTATGCCAAATTTTTCACCCAGATATTTGACTCTGGATGTGACTTTATTTTTCCTCGCGATTTGTAATAGTGTGCTTAGGTGGTTTTGATCTTTTCCGACTATAACATACACAAGATCGTCATCTAGGTACTTTAACGCCTTTACTACTTGTTCTTGCCCTTTCTCAGGATGGACTCTTGCCACTGTAATAATATATCTTGTGTTTACTAACCCATACTTTCCCAGCACTTCTTTTTTATTACCATATTTGAAGTCATCTTCTGAGACCCCGTTTGGTACGAGACACGTTTTTGATAAACCTCCTGTCAGTTTTTCAGCATTTTTTAGTTCTAATGGATTTAGCGCGAGGATTGCCGCAGCGCCCGATAATATGTACCTCCCAATTGTCGTATCATACACTCTTCGGATTATCTTCTGAACACCGTTTGTTTCATATATTTCCTGTGACAGTGCACCGTGAGTTGTGATGACATATGGGATGCCCTGCTTTTTTGCTATCTTTGCTGCAAGTATCGTTTCCGAATCTCGTAGGCCATGCAGGTGAACGACTCTAGAACTTTTTACGAGGTCATGTAGCTTTTTAGCGTCTGTTATCCCCATTTGGCGAATAATATTTTTCTTGCCGAGGACTGTTACGTAGTTGCTTTCTTGATCTCTGATCCATGGTATTTCTTTCGTGCTGCAGCACCATCTTTTTTTGCAGTCTGTGACCACTAATGCAAGCTTTGCGCGGATTCCCAGATCATTCAGCGCGGATACGTATCCGAGTGCTACCTTGGCTTTTGCTCCCCCGGTGACACTGCCGTTTACTATGTGCACCACGTCTGTCTTTTTCATCGTGATGAAGTATTTTCTAGCAAGTTATAATATTTTGCGGACTACCTTCATATCATGCGAAACGGTCTCCTGTTTTCTCTCCCTGCCTTTCAGCGCGACCGGATTTTGGAGACAATTCCTCGGTTGTTTGTTCTCCCCTTTCTGTGGTTGATCTATTTGCTTAGCTTTTTGGTACCAAAGAATCCTCGAATTATGGTGTTTGGCGAGAGGAAAGATACTTTCGCAGATAATGCCAAATACTTGTACTTACAGCTTAACCGTGTTTACGGTAAACAGTACGAGCTCGTCTGGCTCACATCTGACTCTCGTCTGCGTAATCAGTTGCGCGCTCGTGGTTTCCGCGCATACCACCCGTGGAGTATTACCGGGATTTTGTACGCAATGCGCGCGAAGTTCTGGTTTTTCACGCTATCGTCAAAGTATTTGAACTTCTGGGCTTCTGGGGGGGACAACGTAAAGATAAATTTGTGGCATGGTCTGCCCCTGAAGCGCATAGGTTATGATGCCGGGAAAGGAGAGGTTGCGCTACGCAGACGTATTGAAAGAAATCCTTTCCTGAAGGGGATCTATTTTTTGCTGTTTCCTTGGCAGTATGAAGGAATGTTGAGCGCACACTACTTATTTTTGGCAACTTCGCCACATTTCGAAAGGATTTTTGTAAATGCTTTTAAGCTCCGGGAATCGCAGATAATTAGGGCAGGGTACCCGCGGTGGGCCCCTCTGTTTGGAAGTATTCCTGGAGAGGAAATCGGTGTGGATGTTTGTGTAATGGACAGCATGGTTCGCTACAAGCAGGATGGGAAAACGGTAATACTTTACGCCCCCACTTTTCGGGATGATGGTTCTGACAGTAGGATTCTAGAGATTGTTGATTGGACAGATTTTGACAGATTTCTTGGAGATCACAACTCCATTCTTGTTATAAAGCCTCATCCGTACTCAACTCTGGCGAGTATGCCCAAGTTCAATAACATATTTGTTGCCGATCCGCATACGGATATATATCCTCTTTTACGACATGCAGATATCCTTATTACGGATTATTCCTCAATATACTTTGATTTTCTCTTGCTAGATCGTCCAATAATCTTTTTCTGCTATGATTTAGAGGATTATATTCGCAGAAACAGGGAACTATACTTTGACTATGATGATATTACGCCAGGGCATAAGGCACGCACGTATTCTGACTTGAAGCGGGCAATAGATGATGTCTTGGGCGGTAATGACCCCTTTGCTGCTGAGCGTGGTCGTATTCGGAAGCTCGTATTTGATCCTCATGTAGATTTAATTGAATATATCCGTAAGAGTGCCGACGAATTGTTGTGATTCAATTTTATTCTTTTTTAGCTTGTAACAACCTTCTAGCGATTTCTAAATCCTCCTTGTACGTGATCTTGTAGTTAAAAATGTCTGATTCGTACGTATGTATTCTTATTCCCGGAATTTTCTCTAGTGCTAACTGCAAGTCGCTTTCGGCCCTAAGTATGTCCTCTTCGTTTGATTTCGCCAGGATTTCGCGCAATACTTCTGCACGATACCCTATGGGAGCCTTGCACAATCGCCATTTTGATCTATCGTCTATTCTCTGAACCGTGTCGGAGTTACCAATGTACACGAGGTAGTCGACGATTTTTGAGCAGAATTTTACAATGGGATACTCATCG
>CAZAKL010000048.1:0-4556 GCA_964486025.1 uncultured archaeon | reverse complement strand
ACTGTACTGACTCCTTTGGCTTTACACGTAGGACGTCCGCGCGCATCCAGCCGCCCGCCACATCCTTTGAGTAGTGCAGGAGGAAGGAATATACGGTCTTTTCGCGTTTCGGTAGGTTCTTTATGATTTCCGCTCGCTTCTCCTTGCCAATCTTCCTTAATATCCTGACGGCCTCCGCGTCCTTCATATGGGCGAGTAGGTCTGCGAAACGCTTCGGACCGATACCTTCGATGAGTTTTTCCAGCCCCTCTTCGCTTAACTGGTGCAGTACGCGCCTGGCCTTTGCACGTTCTAGGCGTTCGAATATTTTTGCAGCAGTTTCTGGGGGCTCCCCCTCCATTGCCCTTGCGAGCTCCCTTGGTCCAAGGCGGGAGAGGATGGCTGGTGCAATGTTCACGTATGTAGATGCGCCTGGGGTATATAAACGGTGTCCGTTTTTATATAGTTCAATTTGTATTATTTGTACTAATGGAGCAGAAGTCCATGTACATCGGAATCGCCGTGGGTATCATCGTTGTGCTGGGCCTTGTGTATGTTTTTTGGCCCAAGGCGTCCGTAAGCACCGTTGTTCTTAACTTTGGGGGCATGCCAATATACCTACACCCCGTAGATGGGCACGACGTCGAGTGTGTGGGCGCGCCGAACGGCTACACCATGGTGCACTTCTCCGAAGATAGCGATGTAGCGGGAGAGTACACCACGGTGGGGTATGCTCGCGAGGGCGACCACTACGAGGAGGCGCTTTCCTGGGCAAAGTCCAGGGCATCAGCCTGTAGCTTCCAGAAGATTGAAGAGACGTCCCTTGCCGTTCCGGGAGCACACGGAACGTCCCTACACTACGAGAAGGGCGATGAAGCGGCACTCTACTTTGATGTTGGTGTAGTTAAGGGCAGCGACGGAAGGGACTATACTGTGATTCGCGTTGGTTACGACAAGTATTACGAGACCGCCGTTGGGGACCAGTCCTCCGGAGCCAGCGAAGGGGGCGCATCTTCCGCACAGGAAGTTCCTGTTTCGGGCGACCTGAAGATATGGGACGACACGATCCGGCCCATCCTAGAGCAGGTTTTTGGCTCCGTTACCCTGACATCTGCAGTACAGCCTGCACCGAACAGCGTTGGGCTGGACTACGTGGTATCCCGTGCCATAGCTGCCGACGACGCGCAGAAACTTCTGGACGCGTTTGTTTCCGCTGGCTGGGCCCAGATGACCGTGGAAACAAGCGGCGAGCATTTTTCCCTCGGTTTCCGGAAGGACAGTGCCTTCCTTGGCCTTGACGCGGATGTGGGCGGCGACACGGTCTCCGTGACAGTCTTTACAACAGGGTAGCATTTTTACTTTTCTTGTCTCCTTTTCTTCCATGGAGCCTGATTGCGCCCCTAAACTTCTCTGCTCCGCCGTGCGCCGGATGTCTTACATAAATAGCATTGATTCCCAGCATTTTTAACGCCCTTTCTGCCGTTCTACCGACCGCAAAAACCATTTCAGGTTTGAATTCGCCTAATATTTCCTTTAGAATATCCTGAAACGCCAGAATCTCCTTCTTCCCCGGTGTTCTGTTGTGGTAGCCATCTTCTGCTGTTGGCTGAACCATTACAGCGTTCCAGAGGAGCACAGGTTCCTCTATCTCTTCAATTACTTCCCAGACGACCCTTGCAGTTGTTTCCGACATGGCCTTTGTCCCTGTGGCTTTCTTGAACTCCGTTCCGAGGAATTCAGATATTTTGGGTAGTAGCACTTCTGAACTGAGTGGAATTCCCGTTCTTCGCATTCCTCTGTATCCGGGAGCCTCCGCCACGAAAGCAATCCTTGGTTTCAATCGCTCCATCGCCTCAAGATATTTGCGGAGATTCTGTGTCCGGATTTTAGGGGCATCTGGTAAGTCGTGTTCATCGTCTCTGGCTGAGAAGGGGTTGAAACAGTTCGGCAGTGCCACTTCTGTAATTTTGTTGACTACTTCTTGCCAACCCATAGCCGTATCCCCGCCCAGCCGGCGAATAGCCAGAACATGATGATTTCGGCGAAACACGCTGGTTCAGCTACGGAACATTTAAGGCACGACTCGCGGAACGTGGCACAGTGAATCAGGAAGAGCGTTACGATGCCAGCGATGGGGATTATCATGTCCTTTCTACCGCTTTCCACCACCGCGCGGATGAGCACGTAGCCGAGGACGACTGCAATCGCCAGGTGGAAGAGGAAGAGGATCACGGCACCCACCTCCACGACGCTCCCGCCAGGTATGCAAGGTAGTAGCTAACAAGGACGAGCAGGAGGACCGAAGCACGCTCAAACCACTTCCCGTGGCGCATGAATACATCTGAGCGCTGGAGAATAAAAGCCACCACCGCTATGGGCGTTACTATCCCCAGAGCAAAGAGGAATGCATTCGCTATCGCCGATATCCAGCCGAAGGACGTTGTGGCAGTGGCTATTGCGAACCCTACCGAGCACGGCGACAGCGCTATACCATATAACGCGCCGGAGGAGGGCACGGGCATCTGCCTTCCCGTGTATATAGTGTATGCTGACCAGAACGTGATTCCAGCCGCGATTAGGAGAAGAATCGGCTGAATCCACTCCACCACTGAGTAGACCCATGCGAAGGCCAGGTTTAGTGTGGCGAATAGCAGGAACTGCGCGAGAAAGAACTCAAGCAGGAATCGCAGACGGTCTCTCTTTGTTATCATGACCGATAGGACAGGCAGAACACAGCCGCTCAGCCCGGCAAAGAATCCATTTACGTAGGCGAGCACGTTCCCACCTCATTTACCCCGCAGGTTGTCTCGTTGTGGACCCAGAGATTGTCAGAGCTTTTCGTTGCAGCAACGATTGCGTCATAGCTCTGCTCCCCCTCAAGCTTCGTTCCGTTCTTCGTTATGATAATTGTGGGCGTTCCCGTGATTTGATACTTCTCTGCAAGGTCCGGGCGTTTGAACACGTTGAACGCGGAGACAGAATAGCCGTCGGCAACGAGTTTTCTTATCGTGGGAATCTCGGCGATGCAGTGCGGGCACGTTGGCTGGTAGAACACGAGTATTTCGGCGTTTTCGTCCTTTGGCATGAGCTCGTAGAACATGATGGAATTTGAGAGTCCCGCAGTAAAGGATAGGAGCATTCCGATCCCCGCGAGGAGTATAATCCAGCGCGGGCCCATCTCGGCAGAAAGGGAGAAATCCACGTAATTAATGCGGCGGTAGTGGTTATAAATTTCCGCATCCTCTAGATTTATATACTCCTTTGTGCCATAATATACTGCTAATTCTTGGAGTTTAGAGGGGTAGCGCGTAGAATGCTACCCGGTGGCCAAAATGAGGAGAGCGCTATTATCGTATGGGGTTTGGCTGAAGGACGGGAAAATTTTTCTTTTGGAGCGGGAGGTGCGTAAGTATCGCCTGCCGTGGCCTACGGTCTGGGAGATTCCTGGCGGCAAGGTGGACTGGGGCGAAAACCCTGCGGATACTGCCGTGCGCGAGTTTCAGGAAGAAACCGGGCTGCCCGCAAGGAATCCCCGCCTTCTCGGGATGACGAGGGATGACGACGAGTATGCCAAGCGGAATATACACTACTTCCTCGTTGATGCAGAGATGGGCGATGTCCGTCTTGGCGATCCAGAGCACGTCGCTTGGAAACTGGTGCCGCTGGATGAGGCAGCAAGGATTGAGAACCTGGCGTGGACCACAATCTCTGCCCTGTATCTTCTGAGGGAGTGGGGGATGTGGGAAGGGCAGATAAGTGCATCTCGCGCGCAAAATTACACTCCCGAGCTTTTCCTTCCGTACCGGGGGCAGTGGCATGAGGACTGATGTCACGGCGTCGGTGATTGTGCTTCGGGGAGACCAGATTTTGCTGTTGAAGAGAGATGCGCATTGGACTGGCCTGTTTGATTACGTGCTGGAGATTCCTGGCGGTGGTGTGGAGCGCGGGGAGAGTCCCGAGGATGCAGCCCGAAGAGAGCTCTTTGAGGAAACAGGAATCACCGCAGAGGAGCTTAAATATCTCGGAGGTGCAGTGATTGAGGATGACCGTGCCCTTCGTTTCATCAATATCTTTCTGGCGAGCACCACCGCAGAACCGCGCCCGTCGCTTGATTCCGTGCACATTGGAGCTGTTTGGATGCCCTTGGAGGAGCTTCGGGAGGCGAGTAACCTTTCATACACAGCGATTGCGGGCGTGGATTTACTGAGGCGCTGGGGCTTTGTTCGCTTTGAGCCGCCGAGATACTTTGACCCGAGATACAAGATACGCGTGGCCACGCCAAGGGGGAGTGGAGTGATTTAATTTCTTCCATTCCTTTTTCACCGTGGAACTTCTTAGCTTTGATAGTCTCGTCCGCGGCGAGTTTGTCTCCCGGCCGAATCGGTTCGTGGCTATCGTCCGGGTAAATGGGAGGGAAAGAAAGGCGCACGTCCACGACCCTGGGAGGCTAACTGAGCTCCTCCGACCCGGTGCACCCGTTCTTCTCCTTCCGAAGCGCGGTACCAAGACGGACTTCCACCTTATCGCCGTGTATCGTGAGGGCTACGGCTGGGTTTTCCAGCACTCCGGCTACCATT
>CAZAKL010000047.1:0-4629 GCA_964486025.1 uncultured archaeon | reverse complement strand
GGTATATAAGCTTGCAGTTTCTGGTGTCCCGGTGCAGTTTTGTATCCCCTCCCTGAAACCGCTCCGCGGTTTTGACAATTCGCTTCACGAATTGAAACCGCTCTGCGGTTTTGAGGAAAGGGGTCTTTACTATGTGATAAAAACTTTACTACCATGTACCGGATATAATAATGTGATTTACGCCCCCCACCCCATCATGGGGTAGGGGGCAACCCCCTCAAATAGAGGGGGTACAGCCCGGACCTCCCGAAGCCGCCGCACCCTCAACTCCCCGGTCGCCGCTTGGCGGGCCGGACCCCTCCCCCGATCTTGGGGGAGGAGTTCCGGAATACCGGGGAAGAGGATTTCAAAACCCGGTTGGCGGGGAAAACCACCCAAAACAAAGGTGGTGAGTACCCGCCGCCGTGACCCGGCGGCAAAGGGACACCCCCGATGGGAGCTCAAATCCCCCGCTCCCTCCGGGGGCGCCGGCCAAAAGGCCGGGGTCCGGGCTATATGATCCAGGTAGCCGGTTGAAGCGGCTACCTGGAAACAGGCCTCCAGCACCGGGGGTACTCCGAACGCCCATAAAGGGCGTGCACCGGGAATCCACAATCACCGCCACACCAAGGCGGTGGGAAGGGAACCCATTTTGGATTCCCGGGGCTCTCGGTGTGGGCAGGAGGCGGTTCAGGTGAGCACCACAATAAGGTGTTCACCGCGTAGAATCCCCTATTGGGGGGTTCTACAGAACCGCTGACTGCCCCGGAGTACCGGGGATTGAGGAACCGTCGCGATGCGGGTGTACACCTGCGGAAGGCGGTTCTTCAATCCCCTGTCCCGGTGCGGCTCGCGGGAAGCGTGCCCGAGTAACGGGGGTGCCCCTCTCAGCACCTCTCATAGCTGGGCATGTTTCCCGCGGGTCAGGGCCATACGGCCCGGAGGCCATTGATGGCGGGGACGGGCAGAAGACCGGACAGTGCCGGAAGGTCTTTGGTTTTCCGGAACCTTTCCGGTGCACCGACCTTCAATGACCCCGCGCCCCGCCATGAATAACCTCTTCAAATCACTTTTCTGCAGGTATATATGTATGATAACCCACTACAATTGATGCCTATGGCGTTGCCAATACTGCCAATAGTAATACTCGTTTTTCTGCTCTTCCTGATAGCAAAGAGCGTTGTCATCATCAGACCGTACCAGAAGGGTCTCGTCGAGCGCCTCGGTAAGTACAACCGCCAGCTTGAACCCGGCATCCACTTCATCATACCACTCGTCGAACGCGTCATCAAGGTCGACCTCAGAGAACACGTCGTCGACGTGCCCCCACAGGAAGTCATCTGTAAGGACAACGTCGTCGTCACCGTTGACGCCGTCGTCTACTACCAGATACTCGACCCCAAGGCCGCAGTCTATAACGTCAGTGACTTCCTCATCGCAATAGTCAAGCTCGCCCAGACCAATCTCCGTGCGATAATAGGTGAGATGGAGCTTGACGAGACCCTGAGCGGGAGGGACATAATCAACGCCCGTCTCCAGGAGGAACTCGATAAGATTACCGATAAGTGGGGCGTCAAAGTTACCCGTGTCGAGATACAGAGGATTGACCCGCCGAAGGACATTCAGGACGCAATGAAGAAACAAATGGTTGCTGAGCGTGAGAAGCGTGCAATGATTCTCGAGGCCGAAGGTTACAAGGAGAGTCAGATCAAGAAGGCCGAGGGCGACAAGCAGGCAACTATCCTCCGCGCCGAGGCTGAAAAGCAGGCCGAGATACTCCGCGCCGAAGGTCAGGCAAAAGCGATTGAGATGATTATCAAGTCCCTCGCAAACGCCGATGAAAAATATCTCGCCCTCCAGTACATTGATAAGCTTCCAGAAATCGCCGCACCAGGCAACATGATCGTTCCATACGACAGCGAGGTTCTCATGGGACTCGTCAAGATGCTCAAGAAGGCCGCGGGCGAGACACCAGAAAAACCCAAGAAAACAAATTCAAGAGGAAAGAAATCATCGAAGAAGAACGAAGAAAAATGATCCTTTCTTTTCTTTGATTTTTGTGTCAACGTATAGAGGCTGAACAGGGATTTACGTAATATTCTTCATTATTCCAAAACGTCTTGTCACCCATGCAACAAAAGTAAGTAGGAAATAGAACGAAACATACGTGATAATGGTTCTCGGGAAAAACATAAAAACATAAACTGGCAACAACAGACCAATTTCAACAAAAGACCTGCGCCTTGTATAATACAGTACAAGCAGCACAACAACCAATATAACTCCAATTATTGTAAACATTCTCGTCGGTAAACCAAACTCAGTCGTGAGAATATTTCCGATGCCGACACCGTTGTATTCATTGTTCAAAAGGTTACCAACAATTGGAAAGAACATTCTTTTCAGGACCGTTATCGGGTCACTCATGATGAATGGGGTAACAACAATAATTGACGATATTACAGCGCCTGCAGCGAACTCCCTGAACCACCGACTCTGTATAAAAGACTTCAAATTGGTCTTATACATTACGAAAACAAGCCAAAACAGTATGAAAAGCGCTGCCTGTGGCATGGTCATGAACGCGAGGCCAGCAAAAACTCCTGAAACTTTCGGCCTATCAACAAACGTCATCATAAGTATAAGAAATGCAACATAGAGGACGGAGTTTGAAAACACTGAATACGCAAACGTTGACAGCACGTATGAGCCAACAAGTACAGTGACGATCGCTGTTCTGCCGATCTCACTCTTTACACGGTAAAGGAGCAGGATGAGCGATAACACGTATACTATGTAATGAAGACCAATCGGCGGTAAACCAATCGCAATTGATAATGCCGTAAACACTGCCAAAAGCGGCGGGTAATCATAAAAGTCAATGATCTTTATGGAACCGTTTTCAACATACTTCGTAAAACCTTCATCGGGGCCATAACGAAATTCCATTTTTTCCGGTATGATTGGGCAGTACGATGCCTTTTTTACAATTATGCTTTTTCCAAAGAATTTCTCATTTTCAAGCCTTTTCATATAATGTTCAAGATAAGGATTCTTCAAATGTAGAATGTCCTCGGCCGCATAAACAGTGAGCCAGTAATAATCACCGGCGTACCTGTAGTCGTGTACAATATAGTACACATTATTCGCAGACGCCAAAACAAAACCGCCAACAAAAAGTAATGAAACCACAGCAGCGAGGACAAATCTGGGACCAAAGTGTGCTTTTCGGGCCAAAAGCAAAGCAAGAAACGGCAGTACAAGAAGTATCACCGTTACAATAATCCTCATGTACAAAAACCCGTAAGCAAAATCAAGAAGGAGCATAAGACCAATAATTGACGTGGCCAACATCGACGTTGAAAGTTTTGAGTGGTCCTTTCTCACGGTCCTTGGAGTAAAAAACCTATCCACCGCCGCTTTCACAGACTCCGAGAAGTTCTTGTGTGACGGGTAACTCATTGAAAAGAACCCAGTAACATATGCCACCACACCCACGAACGGGAAGTAAATGTAGTAAACATAAGAGGGACGCGGGTACAGTAGCATTATCATAGTTGGAACAAAAAATAGAAACTCCCTGAGTTTTTCATAGTACCTGTACGAAATGGGGATCGCTATACAAAACATTATTGCGATAAGCACCTTGAGAAAAACAGGTGATACATCAATTCCAACATAATGGAGCATTATAACACCGGGAGCAATCGAGTCAAAGGGACTGAAATTCGAAACGTACGGTATGAGTACGTTACTCATAAAAGCCCCCGGATCCACCAGAAAAAATGGAAGAATTATAAGAACATTCGGTACAGCTGCCCAGAGAAGCGTTTTTCTCCACTCGTACCCTTCCTTGTAAAGCATTATGAAATAGAACGGTAAAAGGAGTGCAACATAGGACCTGTACGCGGCTGCAAAACCAAGTAAAAATCCCGATAGTCTTGGGTGTTTTGGGAGCATTACAGCTATAAGAAGCGGTACAAGCCACCCCGTATCGGGAGTGTAACGGATCGGCTCGAAAAAGTATATGAACATGCCGGCCGAAAGGATTGCAATGTAGAGCCCGCTATACAGTTCCCTTATTCTCAAAAAGAACAGTACAATGAACACGGAAAACACTATTATGTTCCACATGTTTGGCGGTATCCCAAACAGGGCGGCTGGAAGGTAATACACCGCGGCCTGGGGTAAATAATCAAAACGCGTTACAAAGCCAATAATATTGCTTGCAACGTATGGTTTACCGGAGTATATCCAGGTGTACGCCGACCAGTTCACGTGGGACAACAGTTCCCTCATATAGTCGACCTTGTATGGGTTCACGCCCCTCACTATGCTTTTCGCGGCCTGAAACTGCAATTCAAGAGAATCCGTACCAATCGGGGTTCTCTGAATGTTTATGAGATTGAACGAGCGGTTGAAAACACGTGTTATTATGAGCGGTATAAAAAGTATTCCAAACGACAGAACATACGCCACCCTGTACTTTATCCTCGTTGGTCTTACACTGAAATAATATATCACGCCCGCCAGAAAAATCGCAAACAATGACACAACGACTGCAATGGGAGTTGGACGCCATACGTATATTGGAAACTTTTCATAGTTACCAACATATTCAAAACTACCCATGTTCGCATAGAAGTACAC
>CAZAKL010000046.1:0-4716 GCA_964486025.1 uncultured archaeon | reverse complement strand
GAGGAACAAAATTAAAGGGGCGATGATGAGAACGGGTGTAGCGGAGAGGTGAAGAAACCACTCTGTCCTGAGCTCACACCCATTCATAGAAGTGTTTATAGGCACGGTAAGCGGACTCGACGTCTATGCCAGCAATGACCTCAATGGGTGCGTGCATAGAGAGAACAGGAGCACCCACATCGACAACGTCTGAGCCGCGCACCGCGAAATACGTCGCTACCGTGCCGCCACCCGCCTTGCCGACCTTTCCCAGAGTTCCGGGCTGGAAAGGCACTTCGTTCTCCTCAAGGACGTGCCGCAGCCACGCTACGTACGCCGCCCTTGCCTCGCTGCCGTAGTACTTGCCACCGCTGCCAGAGTATCTCGAGATGACAACACCGTTCCCGAGCTTCGGCGCGTTCTCCTTGTCGTAAAGGTCCCCGTAGAGCGGGTCGTATCCGGCGGTAACGTCTGCGGAAATCACCTTGGCGTTCGCGTAGAACGCAAGGAGGTCAGCGTACGAGTCGCCCATTCCCGTCTTCCGGAGAATCTGAAGAATGAAGTAATCAATCAGGCGGGAGGCAGCAGAGGCGTCCGTGGTGCTACCCACCTCCTCCCTATCAACGAAGAGGGCAACGGATATGCCCGCATGGTACGTGGCGTCGCGTATGGCGAGAAGGGAAGCAAACACGGAGGAGCGGTCGTCGTGGCCGTAGGCCATTATAAATTCCCTGTGTGCTCCGAATAGCTCTGGGCAGGCCTTGGGCACTAGTTTTAGGTCGGCGGAAAGGAAGTCAGCCTCATCCACACCGAACTCATCCTTTATCTTCTCAAGAAGCGCCTCCTTCGTCCCGAGAGCAACAAGCGGCTCGAGCTTCTCCGGGTCGAAGGCATCGGATACCTTCTTGTCCTTCCAGCTGCGGTCGAGGTGCGGTGCAAAGTCCGTTATAATCGTAGGAATCGAGACTGAGTACTCCTCGCCGCTCGTAGTCACAACCTTGCCGCGAATCTCCAAGGGAATGCCAATCCACTGATAGTACTTTATACCACCGTAGTAATGGGTCTTCAAATATACATAACCGTCCCTCTCGACGAAGGGCTGCGGCTTAAGGTCAATACGGGGAGAATCAACGTGAGAAACGACAATACGCCCTTCTTTTCCATCACCAATCACGGCGAGAGCTGCAAAGTTCCCCCTGCGGAAATACACCCTGTCACCCGTTGAGAGCGAGTCTATTTCTTCCAAGTCATGGAACCCCGCCCGTTTCGCCCTCGCAATAATCGCATCTACAACTTCCTCTTCCGTCTTGTTCTTGAGAAAACCTATATAGTCCGTCACGATGCCCATGCTATGATTTGCCATCACGAATTTAAAAATGCTGGGCGGCTCAGGCGGTTTGCTTGTCATCACTCTCCGTGAAGTCAGCGGTTGTACACGTCATCATCGCCGTAAGAATCAGCAAACGAATGCATAAAAGGGTCGACGAAGCGGCGTAAGAAGCATCAACAATGCAATGGTGAAATGAGTGCGGGGCTGGGATTGGCCAAGTTCTTTGGCCGGACGAATCCGGCCACGGGGCTTTCAGCCCCGTACCCACAACGGCGGATGTGTGGTCAGCCGAGCGGAGCGAGTGCTGGCCCCGCGCTCGCGTCAACAATGAAATGGTGAAATGAGTGCGGGGGCTGGGCATAAACATGGGGCTCTATTCCCCGAAGATGGTGTCTTCGACACCCTGCTGCAAAGAATGCTTAACCAGAAATCGATAGCCTATCGAGCGGTGGAGCCGCGAAGATAGGGTGGCGCGTAGACAATGCAATGGCTGGAGAGTGCGGGGGCTGGGATTCGAACCCAGGCAGGCACTAAGCCACCGGACCCTCAATCCGGCCCCTTTGTCCCCTCGGGCACCCCCGCACGGAAAACGCCCGGTGAAATAACACCGGGCACCCAGTTACTGAGACCCGAGCATTAGTTTTTCTGTGGGACAAGAATAAAAAGGGTGGCGTTAGATGAAACGCCCAAGCAGACCAAGGGCCACCAGCCCGAGAATCATGGCAACAACCACACTCTCAGGCGCAGCCACGGACTCTGCGAACACGGTCACCACTGTGCCCTTCGTTATATCCATCCACGTAGCCCTCACAATGTACTTGCCCGCACCGGTGATGAGCACTTCACAAGCACTGTGGCCATCTACGACAACGCTGCGCACACCATATGTACCGATCTTAGACTCGGAGTCTGTCGGCTGGACATTGACCACAACATCGTCACAATTGATATCTGCGACGTTGCCATCAACAATCGCCTGGATCAGCACCCTCGCAGTCAAGCCGCTGTACCCTGTTAGCCGGAGATCATAGCTATGGGTAACGGTGTTGCCCTCATTCTTTTCCTCACCGACCGCGTTTGTCTCCGCCACGATCGCTATAGATTTGTGAACGGCATTGCCCCCGGTATCCACAACATTTATCGAATACGTGTAGTTGCCCTCCGAGGGGAACACCACGTTAAACTCGCGCAGGTAGCTGGTGCCGGATATGTTCTCGTCCACGTACACGCCATAACCGTTAACCTCAACATGGGCCAGGCCGAAGTCGTCCTCTGAGAAAACGCTGATCGTTACAGGTGTATTCACATCCACCGTATCAGGAGCTTCCACGGTAAGCGTGGGTGGTTGATCCTCCACATTCACCCTTACGCTTTTTACTGCATCGTTACCGTATGAGTCGGCTGCTAGCACTCGCACAAAGTACGTCCCAGGATTCGCGACAGAATATGCGCCTGTGCAGTCAGAGACACCGTTGTACACTTCGCAGCGCTGGACCTCGCTGCCGTTAACGTACACCCGAACATCCGCAAGATTGGGATCTGTTACGTGGGCGCTCCATCTGATTGACTTCGAAGACGCATCGTACCATGCGTTCAGATCAATGAGCGGAACGTTGTTATCAACCACAGGCGTAGGAACGGGGATCACCTCTACATTATGCGCTCTTGTCCCTACATTCGAAGTATAGTCCGCGGCAACAACCGTAATACTGTGGGGAGACGCATGGGGGAAGTAATAGACAAACTCCTTTGCCCAACGATTTGCATCAACATGGTTGTTCTCATATATCACATTCCCATCTACCGCCACGGTTATGGAACGGATGCGATAGTTATCACTGACAGTAACGGTGAAACGCATGCCCGATCCGAGGTTCACCTCCTCCGGGGCAGAGATGGAAACCATTGGCGGAATCTCGTCAACCGCTCTCGCAGAAACACTGCGTCTGGAAACATTTCCGCCAACATCCGCCGCAGCCACAATGACATTGTACTCTCCCAATTCAGGGACAGGAATTCGTAAATATGCTGTTAGCTCATCTCTGCCCATCCCCTCCTTGTGAAGCACCTCACGCTTATCTCCACCGGGATAGACAACATAAGCATTTATCTCTCTCAATCCAGCGTTATCCACCGCGTGGACTGTAAGTTCGAGTGGTCCTGGAACGTTGACCTCTGCTGGCCCTGAAACCTCTAGCACGGGGGGCACAGTATCGACCACTTGGAGCGCGTACTCGTCCTCGCCAGTTCTTCCGCCCGAGTCGTACGCCACTGCCTTGACAACATAACGTCCAATGTGTTTCGGCACAAATGAGACGTTGAATTCGGCCTTAGACCCTGAAACTGACTTCGATGTAGACGTCTCAAGGATCTTTGTCCCGTCCCGAAGCCGATACAGCAGAACGTCAACTTTCTTCAAATCCCCATCCCCGTCGACGGCATTAACAAGGACGTTGACTGCGCTGCCAAGTTCCACGGTTGCTGGCCCTGATAGCTGCACCTCGGGAGCACGTGGCGCGGGAAGCACATTGAACTCCAATGTGTAAGGGGCGCTCCAAGCGCCTTTGTCGTCCACAGCGTGGAAAACCATTTTATACTCTCCAGGGGTTGGCACAAAAGCATGTGAGAATGTAACTACCTTGCAGCCGTTCACCCTCATGGAAATAATGCTGGATGTGCTATCGTTTATGCGGAAATGCACCCAGCGCACGATGCCGTCGGGGTCGTGGGCACAGACGTTGATGTCGAAGGGGTGGTTGGCGTAGACCGTGCCGATGACGGTGGCGGAGTCGACGACTGGGGGCTTGTTGGCAACACCACGAACCTCCACACTCACAGATTTCGATGCGCTCAAGTGCTGAGCATCGTAAACAGTCAGGCTAAGGGTATACTCTCCGTGCTGCGGTATGGACAGCGTGAAACGCACATTCGCTGTCTCGCCGGATATCGTTTGGGAGTACTTCCGCGCATAACCCTGTCCATTCACCTTCAAAACCGCCCGAGAGAGATCGCCATCTGGATCGTAGACATAAGCCTTTACAGTAAACTCCTGACCGGCCTGCACAGTATCAGGTGCGGAGAATACCTTTATTGTCGGGGAAGAGTATGCTACCTGAACGTATCCTGTGATTACCTCGCTCCAAAAGCCGGCGTCGTCTTCCACCTTTGCTGAAATCTTCAACACTGTCTCCAGCGAAGGCGCAGTAACGCTAAACTCAGCACAACCATGCGAGTCTGTTTCGCGGTACTGCCACTGTGCGCTATTGACTCTGAGCGCTGCCCGAACCACTCTTCCATCCGGATCGGTTCCGCACACCTTCACCGTAAATACTTTCCCCGGGGTAACCTTCGCCGGGAGTGTGGCGTGCGCGGTGGGCGGGGAGTTGGTGTGGACGGTGATGCTGAGG
>CAZAKL010000045.1:0-5019 GCA_964486025.1 uncultured archaeon | reverse complement strand
TTTTGCCAGGGCGCAGTATATAAGATATGGGGTTACTCCAGCACGTTGTGGCGCTTTAGTATCGGTCGTAATAAAAAGGAGATATCATCGGATCCGGTGGGTGGGTGCAAGACAGTTCGGCGCTGCAAATTTTTGGTGATTGTTTATATATCACGGGATCCTTTAATCTGCGGTGGCGAGAAGAAAAAAGATCCTCCGCGAGGAGAATATCGACCTGGATAAAATAGTGAAGAAGCACGACTGGGATTCTGTTCTGAAACTGGCAAAAGCCTCCCCAAGCAGAGGAATAGTTATCCTGTTAGATCTATACAGACGTGTTTATGAAGATAGTGATCTGGAATCTGAATATTATTCTACGGTCGATGATTACTTGGACGAAGCGAGGCCCGAGACTGCGGTACGCTTTCTCTCTCTTCTCTGGAAACTAGGTGCTTACAAGGATTTCTACTACTGGGACATGCTTGCTCGACTGGTGTCGCGCCACCCAAAACTTTCCGATTCTGTTTTTCCGCTGCTTGTGCGTGGTTATGAGATGGGTATTCACAGGAAACCTGAGTTAGGGTTTGCGTACGGTCATACTCTGGCTGCAACTCTTTCCCAAAAGCCGGAACTCGCGAAGATGATAGATCCAAAGGTGTTCCAAGAGATACTTTCCAATGAGAAGGACGTAAAGAATAATCCCTTTTTCTGGCTCATGTTCTCAGACTTCATTTCTGTGGGCAAGGATGGTTTGAAACGCTTGCCGCTGGACCTGCTACTTCTCCCTGTAAGGAGCAAGGCATTCCACGACGAATACAAGGATGCATATAGTGAATACCTTCTAGATCTCATATCGGAAAGGAGTGAGGAAGAGGCGCGAAAAGTCTTGGAGGAAGTATATCGTCTTGGCCGCGAGCACAGCTTTGATTTCTGGAAAGATTACCATTTCTGGAGAGATATTAAACACTCGAAGGCGAGCAGAGGCCGAGACGTTGGGCATCTTCTCCCGACAGACATGGTCGTTGAGGGAATCAAGACGGTCGCTTTTGACAGCCGGAAGGAAGATTATTTGAAAAACGATTACTTCAGGACTTTTTTCGCACCCATAATCTACCGCATCTTCCGGAAGGATCCCCAGAAAGCCGTTGATATTCTTGCCAAACTGTTTAAGTCCGGCGCGCATAGCATAGAGAGTTACAGGGGAATTGCCCGCACCATTGCCGAAGAGCGCCCCACCGTGGGAAAAGATCTTCTGGACCGTATATGGGAAGATTTTTGGAGGGAACACTACAAGAGTGGCAGTGCCTGGCAGTTCGTGAGTGAAGTCGCCACTGCTCGTCCGTCCCTCTTGAAATTTGGAAAGAAAATCATTATCGAGGGACACAAAAGGGGCGCCACGGAGATACCGGCATACTTCGGTGCAGTTAAAGGGGTTCTTGATGCAGATCCAACTCTGGCAAGACATCCGAAGATTCTGGATTTTTTCATAGATGGCCACAGGAAAGGAGCTCATCGGCACCCCGAGCTATGGGCAGCCCTGGCTTCGGCAATCCGTCACAATCCTGATCTGGCAAAGGATCCAAACATCGTTCGCCTATTTCTTAGTGGGTACCGTGACGGCGCGCACAAACATAATACGTTCTGGTGGGCGCTAGGGTGGGCCATTTCGCGTAACCCGTCCCTTGTCAGAACATTCCGCGGTAGAATACCATTTAAACACCCAGAGCTCTTTGATGTGCTTGGTCGGGCGATTCGCGATGATCCGTCCCTTTCAAGACATCCCGAGGTTCTGGATCTCCTGATCGACGGCTACCGGGATGGTGCCCACCAGCATTCTGCGTTCTTTAGAGCAGTGGCTTCTGCAATCAAAGGCAATCCTGATTTTATACGGCGTCTGCGCAATGAAGGCATATTGCGGGATGTTCTGAAAGGGGTTTATAATAGTGTTTTTGGAAGAGATTTGCCTGAAGTTAATCCTTTCGTGTGGGACGCGAAATACGATTCAGACCGATCACTCAAATCCCACAGGCGACATTTCGGCCCGTTAAGAGAACTTACTTCACTGTACCATTATAGCGGGCCGGAGGATGTAGCACACCTTGTTCCTTACTTTCTCTTTGCGCTCGAGTCGAACCGCTATTATGGCGATTCTCGTGGCGATCGGACAGATGCTTTCCCCCTACTTGTCGAGTCTCTTCTTAAGAATAACAAACTCTCCAAGCAGCACGCCCTCCTCCTTGCCCTTGCCCTCCACGATATAGACAAGCGCTTCCCCGGAATACACATAGAGCGTGAACTTCCTGCACGCCAGGCAATAATCTCTAAGATCCTTGCGCCACACAACGCCACCACGTCGGAGATAATGGATCACCCGATTCTCAGAAAACTTGCCCGCCTCTACGGCCACTACCTCGGAACGGACCTCCACGATCTGACGGTTGCCCTCCGCGATGCGGTGATCCATGCCCAGGTACACCAGGTGATGGACACAATGGACAGGGACTACTTCCACAACCACACGCCAACAACACCCGAAGAGGCCAAGGAGTACATCAACAAAGCAAAGACGATCTACGAGAAAACAAACGACCCGTCAGCGTATCTGACCTACGTCCTCTCCCGCGTCTTTGACAAGAACATATCGAGAGACGCTCTTGCCCACATCGTCGCCTTGAACGCCTCCCTGAGAAAGGGTGGATTCGAACGCGAAGCCCACGAGATCATCCACAACCACAAGGATATCGTCGAAAACGCACTCAAGGGCGATAAAAATGCTCTACAACAGTTAAAATCCCTTGTCCATCTTGCCCGCCTCCGCGAACTCCTCATCGATAAAGATCCGCAACTCTTCCGCGAACTTGGTCTCCACGAGAAGGAAAACATCACACTCTCAAAGTGGAAGGAGATTCTCGAACGTGCAAAGAGGGACGAACGCCTGAAGGAATACATTTCCACGGTTACTTCTCTCCCAATCTCAGGGGTCTCCCTTGATGCTTCCTCCAAGTGGAACCTCGACAAACTCGTCCGTATGCGCAGATTCGAAAAAGAGAACGTCGGCGCCTACGAGGCCCTTCTCCACGCAATCCAGACCGGACGTGTCGCCGACGAGCACATCCAGAAACTCAAGGAACTGCCCACGCACAAACTCATGGACTCCGTTCTGAAGATCCTATACGCTGACGGAGCAATAGACGAGAAGAAGTACAGAAAGATTGTCCAGAAACTCAGGAGCACGCCGGCGAAGGATTTACCAAAGACTTTCGAAAAGGTCGACCACGAGATCCGCGATATCCTCCAGGCACATTACTACACGCCCTTCACCCTCTTTGGTAACATACATGAAACCCCCCGAACACCGGTGGAAACCTTCGTTGAACGAGCACTGGACGAACTTCATGAACGAATCTCAGCACACAACGCAACCCTCGCCCTCCAGATGACTCGTCCAAAAGCTCGCGAGAACCTCTGGAAGGATATACACAAGCTGAACAAGATCCCACCTGATGTAGAGCATCCACTGCAGTTGGTGAGGGAACTCCCTGCAACGAAACGCTCAGAACCGGTTGCTGTGAAGGCGTTTGAAAAGAAGTAAGAAGTTACGGAATCCGGTGAGTGACTATCAGATCCCTCGGTGTCACCACCTTTAACTCCGTCTCTGGAATTCTGTCCTTGCTCGGAACGATCAGGAATTTTTCAGCATTTTCAAACGCTTCTAGCTTCCTTTCTGCATTTTTCACGTCCGACTTCGTTATTCTGCTCTGCCACTTCACCTCAGCGACGACGCGAATATGATCAAATTCAGCCAGCGCGATATCTATCTCAGGATCGTAAATTTTAACCGGCTCCAGCCCATAGATCTCCGAAATTAGCCGTTCAAAGAACCACTCCATGTATATACCCGTTCTCTGCTCCCAGACGCGCTGTAGAACCCTTTCGCTTATGGGCGAGTCGAATGCCCCATACTTTGCATCCAGATAGTAAGCGAAGTCCAAGATCGGCGAGAGGTGCCTATACCTGTATCTCTTCTTTCTGTGGACGCGTACCCTTTTCAACAGGTCTGAGCGAACGAGGAACTGCAAGTATTTGGTGATCATCCCCGGCGAATCCTTTGAAATCAGACCATTAGAATAAAGTTTTGATGCAATTTCTCCGCTGCTCCTTGCTCCGTCTGCTACCGCCGACAGAATTGCCAAATACCGCTCCGCGTCGGCTTTCTCTGCCTCTATGAGCGTTTCGCTGACAATGGACTGCGCGTTGAATAGAGCCGTTTCCATCCAATGCTCCTTTGGGACATTCGTCAACCATATCTCCTGCGTACGCATGGCCGTTTCTGCAGCGCTTTTCTCGTCCATCTTTTCTAGCCAGAATCGCAGCAGATCGGAGGTCAGCGGCAGCGACAATTTTTTCACGGCGAACATGCCTATGAGCGGACTCCTTGCTCCCATTATTCTCTGAAGTATGTGATAAGCCGACGTTATCAGCAGTAATCGCCCCCTACCACTCATTCCCTGTAGGGCGGAGTAGAGAGGTTCCCCTATACGGTGAAACTCGTCAATGACGATTCCCTTCTCTATGATGTGTGGTAGAACCTCCATAAATGTCTCTCTTCCATATGATTTACCCGTTTTTACGTCGTATATCGTTCCACTTGTTGTTGCAACGAAGTGATGCGCGTATTTTCCCCTGTTTAGTACATAATACGTCTTTCCGGTCTTTCTCCTGCCGTAGATGAGCCCCCACTTTACACTCTTCAGAAAAGAATCAAGTTCAGTCCTCGGAATTATTATACCCGTAGGTATTATACTCATAAGTATAATTTTGCTGAGGAAAAATAAAAATGTGGTTGTTATCGGATCCGGTGGGTGGCCACCAGATCCTTCTTGAACGGCTCCAGTTCGCTCGGGATGTCTATACCATCAATTGGCTCGTAGAACTTGATGTCCTTCTCCTTCTTCGTGTTCCAGACGTAGCTGTTGAACTCTGCAATCTTCTCTGTCAGTTCCGAGTAGTCAGCAACGCCATCAATCGGCTCTGGGAATT
>CAZAKL010000044.1:0-5172 GCA_964486025.1 uncultured archaeon | reverse complement strand
TGCAGGACGGGATAAGGAGCGAATACGCGCGCCAGAAACTAGAACCGCTGGGCGTGACGGTCATTGAAGACTCATGCCTCATGCGCAAGTACATGGAGCTCTTCGTGCAGAAGGACCCAGTCTATGAAGCAATCCTTCGCTTCGCGCGGGCGTACGCAAAGGCACAGGGCTTTGTCTTAAATCCGGACCCTGAAAAGCTGGACGAGATTATCTCGGGCCTCGCATACAACCAGAAGAAATATGGGTTCCGCTACTGTCCGTGCAGACCCATCTCCGGCGACATAGAAGAGGACCGCAAGAAAATCTGCCCGTGCTTCTGGCACAGAGAAGAAATCAAAACGATGGGCCATTGCCATTGCGGCCTGTTCTGGGACCCTGAAGCGGCAAAGAAATTACGCAATACAAAATTAAAGCATCCCTGTTAGTGCAAACTCAGCTAAAGACCTCTACGGCGTGCTGCGGACAGCATCAGCATCCACAGAGAAGTAGAAATAATCGACGTAAAACAGAGTTACTTTTAATCACCATGTAGTAGTAATTATAAATATGGCAAATCTCCGCCCTCAAAGTATATCTTTAGTCTTCATAATATTATTACTTGTACTTTCCGCAACCCATGCTATGTGTATCGAACCCTCTACAATGCGCAACATTAAACTTTGCGGTACGATACGAACGTATGCGAAATACTCAGGAGATATACCAGTAGTACGGGCAGATAAGGTTTACCACATCCCAAAAAACGTGGAAATAACAGTGGTCGTCACAAACCCGAGAGCGTACTTTCTAAACAGGAGAGGCCCATATCCCACAGATATTGGTGCCTCTAACTTTTTATCAGAACTGGCACCAAGCCTTTGGGAATCCGTGCTATCATCCATGGACCTGGAAGTTCTATACAAGGAGCAACCCCTGTGCAGATGGACTGTTGAAAAAATATACGCGGACGAGACGCAAAACAGCGTTTTAGTAACCTATGAGACTAAACTATACCCAGTTGTCCCAAAAATAACAGACGCAAATGACAAAAGCTACCTCCTGCCACGGATAATCATAGATGGCCACGTTCTCGGGTGGCTCCCTCGCATACCAATACGTGTCGAGAAAAGAACAGCACCGCGAGTAATATTTCCTAACCACATAGAAGATAGCCAGTGGTTTACAATACTGGCAGACAACGGCGTCCTCACAGGGGGCATTTTGAAAGAGAGCTGCAATGGAAACCCTGAAATCACACTCCGGTTATACGGTGCGGGCAGTAGGATGTACGGCCGAACTCAGCGCTGTGAAATAGTTCCGCCGAAACTCCGCATCCTGGAAGCAGGCGTCCAGCCAGTGTCCAAAAATTACAAGATTGTACTGAAATCGGCAGAGTTCAACATCAGCGTGAACGTCATGGACGAATTCGGGTACAGATACACCTATACGAAGGTATATAACAGTGAGGACGTGCTAGAAGTCAACATACAGAACCTTCAGGTAGAGCTGAGAGAGAACAAATCATACGTGCATGGCAGCATCGAAGTCAGGGGTAACGATGAATTCCGGCTAGACACCAGCTGCAGCCTGCAGATAGACAGGCACAGGGAGGAAAACAAAACAACGTTCTTTATGAAAGGCAGTACAGACGGTTGTAAGATTTACGTGGAGATTCCATACGATTGGGACTGGCGCCCCGTCGTAGAGATAAGAATCCCGAGTCCCGAGCAGTTGAGGGACGACCTCCTCTCCCAGGTTGGGGATAGAATTCCGAGAACCGAGACGTGGAACATGAACGTTACTGAAGAGTTTAAATCAGCAGGCTATGATATACATTTAGCCAAGATTCGCGGAGAAAGACGAATCACAGACGTATCGTGCGTGACACGCCCGTACAGCAGAGAAGAACTGATATCACTCTGGAAAAAAGGAAAATATCCTGTGTTTGTTCGAAAGCAGGGTGACTGTTACCTTTACATATATCTTCCCGTGCAGCTCACAATCGTCGACTCTACATACTCCCCGCTAGAGGTAGAGGCTGAAAATGGGAGATACGCAGTATACTACAACGGCATGGAGCTGTACCGGTCAGAAACTGCAACGGGCGCACTCCAATTCGCTCTTGACCATATTGCAGACGGTGGTACAGTCACCATAGGTGCCGGACGGTACATACTGGATACCAAGACTCCAGAGGTGATTAGAGGCGAGATATCCGCAAAGAAATGCTGGATATACAGCAGCCTGCAGATATACGGCAAGAGGAACGTTACAATCAGGGGTGCTGGGCCCGAAAAAACAGTTCTCGTACTGTCAAAGAACGTGCAGCTGCCTCTCGGCCCATACGACCGATACAATACGTATACCATGATATACGCCCGCGAATATAACGGGCTGCGAATAGAAGGCGTCACATTGGATGGAAGCGGGGATGAACAGACAATGGACTATCACGATGGTATGGCACTTCTCCTCACTGGAGGACCGCGGGAGGACCTGGAACTCAGACACATCCGCGTCCAGAATTCGGCGTGGGACGGGATTTATCTTGGATACAACAGCAACGGCTGGGAGCGTAAAGCGGAGGTGGAGGATATCAATTTCCACAAGATACGGCACGACGCTCTGGTCATCGACGCAGCGGAAGACAGTACGTTCAGAAAAATCAACATTCATGACAATCCGCGGCTGGCAGTATTTATAGAAGGCGCACCGCCCGGGAAAAGAGGAAACATAGTTATCTCAGACCTTTTCGTGGAAAACGGAATCGTGTACCACACTGTGCTGGACGGAGTGACAATACGGAATGCGACTGTGGTCTGGCATGGAAACAGGGAAGGGTACGGCGCAATCACGGCAGGAAACGCAGCGTACGGACAACTCAACATCATCAACACGAATATCATATCCGACAGCGTGGGGATTTATGCTCATCCCGGTGTCAGTATGTTCCTGAAGGGCAGCAGCGTTTCAGCAGGAACAGGTATAACCATCATGGGGTACTGTGACCGACGGAATCGCCTGAACGTGAAGGACGGCAAAATCCAGGCAAACATAGGAATATACGCGAGGGGTGCGGACATCAAACTGGACAACACGCTAATCCAAGCCAGCGTATCAGAGATTTATGGCATAGGCTGCACACACGTAGAAAGAAACTAACCAATCCCGAGCCGCTTACGCATCGTGGGCGAAATGCTGTGCTCATCCGCCAGCCGCTCCAGCTCCTCTTTCGGAATGGTCATACTCCTAATCATGGCAACGAATCGGTTCAGCTCATCACCCCGTATATCCAAACTGGCACCCAGCTGTACTATCCTCTTCGATATGTCCACAAGCATCTCAGCGTAGTTGCGAGGAATTTGACGCTCTTTGGGGAGGTGCCGCAATTCCGACCTAAGTTCACGGATATCCTTAAGGACGCGGTGATATTGAAACCACAGCTTTGCCTTCTCCTCATCAAACCGAACATGCCTGTGCATCCCGGAGAGGATATCAATGGTCTTCCGAATATGTGGGTGTGCTGCCTCCGACCCCGGGAGATAATGGTACTCCGTGACACCGATACGCTCCAGCACGGCATCTAGCGTCGGGGCGTTCGCGGCAACCTTGTGGACATCATCCTGCAAGACTGACTGCCAATCCGCAGAGCTGAGCTGCGCGGAAAGATACTCAACTAGTGGTGTTCCGTCCTCTAACCTGCGCGGAACATGTACGCTTTTTGGATCCCGAAATCTGGGCGCTAGCTCTACAAAACTCTGAACTCGATCCCCTTTTCGCTTGATTATGCTTCTCCACACCTGCTCTGCCAATGGGTGCGTGAATGCAGTGGTCGTGAAGTAGCGAAGAGCGCTG
Source organism: uncultured archaeon (assembly GCA_964486025.1). Lineage (GTDB taxonomy): Archaea > Iainarchaeota > Iainarchaeia > JAADDC01 > JAADDC01 > SZUA-1452. The sequence continues at coordinate 1,338 of CAZAKL010000044.1, read as the reverse complement.
CCCGGGGGAGGGGATACATCAGTCTGTTCCTTGACAACCTTGTAGTAGTGCAGTATGAGTTCACGCGCGAAGGGGTTTGCTTGAAGAAGTAACCGCTCTATTTTCCTCTGCGCATCCACTGGAAGAAGAGCTGGGTGTAATAGGTCGTTGCGCATCTCGTGAATCCACTTTCTTATCGCTTCATCCTTGGCAGCGTCTTCCGCACCTGCGAGGAAATGCCGCAGCCACACTTTATGTACGGCGTCGTGGAGCGAAATGTCTTCAAAGCCCGTGCGGAAGGGGGAAGGCAAACGACTGAGAACTGTGCGTCCCAGCCACTCCTCATATTCCCCCAATTTATCGGCAACATCCCTTACAGTTTGCTTGTAAATACGGTGCTCAATGCCCTGCTCTTCAGAGACGGGTCTCACAGTACGGGGCGCACCACTTTGCTCAAAACGGGGCGGTTCCTTCTCGGCCTTGCCCACAATTCTGTCCAACTTCTTCTTCAAACCCCTGAGTCCCATGTTACAAACACCGTTCTGTAGTTAAAAAATACCGGGGCTGGGGACGTCAACCGTTTAAAGAATCTTTGCATCATTGTGCAAATATACAAATATGGAGGTGGTCCCATGGTATTTGAACAGGGAATAAAGCGATTGGAACACACGGCGGAGAAGATTGGACTTGAGGATTGGATTCTAGAGGCGTTGAAACGTCCGAAGCGCGTCGTCAAGGTCTCCTTCCCCGTCAAGATGGATGACGGAACGATAAAAACATTCACGGGCTACCGCGTTCTCTACAACGACGCGCGCGGTCCTGGTAAGGGCGGAATACGCTATCACCCCAACGTCAACGAGGATGAGGTCACTGCCCTCGCATTCTGGATGACCATAAAGAACGCAGTGGTGGACCTGCCCTACGGCGGTGCAAAGGGCGGTGTTACAGTCAATCCAAAGGAACTCAGCCCGACAGAACTCGAACGGCTCTCCAGAGCATATATCCGCGCAATTGCAGACGTTATCGGTGACGAGCGAGATATCCCAGCGCCAGATGTATACACAAACCCCAAGGTCATGGCGTGGATGGTGGATGAGTACGAAACCATCGTCCGCAAGCACGAGAACGGTGTGATAACTGGAAAACCCCTGAGCATCGGCGGGTCAAAGGGTCGTTTCATGGCAACGTCCTGGGGAGGTTTCTTCGTCTTGGAGGAGGCACTGAAGACATATGGAATCGAGGGTAAAACTGTGGCAATCCAGGGCATCGGCAACGTAGGCGGTGGACTGGCGAAAATACTCCACGAGAAGGGCTACAAGGTCGTTGCCATCTCTGATTCCAAGGGTGGCATATACAATC
>CAZAKL010000043.1:0-5280 GCA_964486025.1 uncultured archaeon | reverse complement strand
AACGCGAGGACGATGTTCGCTATTCTGCTACCCCAACCAGAAGTGTGCGCGACGCCGTTGTACAGTTGAAACACACCGGCGGCAATGGCAAAAGCGCCAAAAATAACAGCGGTGAGTGCTGTAACGAGGGGCAGCATAAGCAAAGATGCTATGCCCAGAGCGATGAAGAAAACTCCCACCGCGAGCATCCAGCCCCAGTACACCTTCACATCTCCAAACATAGGCATCACCCCAAATAGTATTGGATTTTCAAAAATTTAAACAGGTATGTATGCTGTAACACGAATTCCCGGACACTACACAATCGGTTTCAACCATCTCGTATTAACAAGAAAGTATGCTGCAATCACCGCGCTTATAACGTTTGTAAGTGAAAGTCCCCACCAGACACCTGCAAGGCCTACAGTTAACCCGAGAACATACGTCAGGGGGATGCGAATGAGCCAAAGCCGTAGAATGCCAAGTAATGCGGAAATCTTTGTCCTTCCCGTGGCTCGAAGGCCAAACATAACCGGGAAAAACACGGCGAAAAACGGTACGCTGAAGGAAAAGATACGAATGAAGCGCGTTCCCTCCATAACTACCTGTGCATCTGAGATAAACGTAGCAACAATTTGGGGGGCAAACACATAGGCGAGAATCGCAAGACCGATAGTAACCGTCACGTTAAGTTTTATCGTCTCAAACAACGCATATTTTGCCCGACTAAACATCCGCGCGCCCAGCGCTTGCCCGAGCATTATGCCCGCAGCCTGGGACGTGCCAAAGACTATGCCAGACACGATATTGATAATGCGCATGCCCACTCCATACGCCGCCGTCGCCAGCGTGCCGAAAGACGCTACAATTGCCATGATTACAGCGAAGGAGAGTCCGTTTAGGGAGCTACTTGCAGCAGACGGCAATCCTACCCGAACCACGCGCTTCAACACGTCAACGTGAGGATAGACATGGCGCAACCGTATTGTGATGCCATGATACCCACGGGCAAAAACAATCCAAAGCGCGAGGGAGTACACAACGTTAGACACTGCTGTTGCCAGTGCAGCACCGGTAACGCCCAGAGGGGGCACACCAAACCAGCCAAAGATTAGAAGGGGGTCCAAAATGGCGTTTAAAACAAGCGTACTGATGTTAAGAACCGTTGGCGTCTTTGTATCTCCCGCTGCCCGCATGGCTGTGGAGAACGCAAAACCTGCGGCTGTTATGGGGAATATCACCGCGAGAATCCGCATATACTCCGCAGCAAGCGGCAAGACGTCTTGGGGCACCTGTAAGACAGTAAGAACCCTTTCAGGAAAAATAAAGCCAATGGCCCCAAAGAATACGCCGATTATGAGCTCTGCAAAGAGAAGCTGACCCAAAACCATATCTACCTCTTCGTATCTCCGCGCGCCGACGAGCTGGGAGATAAGTGCCGTGCCAGCAGCGGTGAATCCAGAGGCAAAGAAAATTGCTGTCATCATCACCGGCCACGCTACAGCGGGTGCAGAAATGGCTGCGCGCCCCAATCGCCCAAGCCAGAAGGTATCCACCAGATTGTAAAGGACCTGTACAAGCTGATTGAGAATCAGTGGTGCTGACAGAATCAGGAGTGTCCTGCGGACGTCACCCTCAAGCACCCTTTTGCGCATCGCCTCTGGACTCAAAAAAATCACCTGAGGAACAAGATAAGAAAGAAGTTATGAAAGATGCTGATGCAACGCTTTTATCGGTACCGTTCTTTGCTCTCCTGTTTCCATATCCTTTACAACAACATCCCCGTTCTCTGTCTCTCGCCCCACAATAACAACCGTCTCTATCCCTCTCCTCTCCGCATCTGCCAGTTGCTTCCCCAGTTTTCTCCCTGTTACATCCATGAAAACCGCTTTGCCTGAGTTCCTGAGCATCTGTGCAACGCGGATTGCCACTTCCTCGTATCCCGGAATCACCGCAACGTAGACATCTGCTTCCTTCGCTTGTAGATTCATTGAATCGACGTAGAGGTCTAAAACTCTATCAACGCCGATGCTTCCACCCGTTGCTGGGATGTCCTTGCCGCCCAACAGTCCGATGAGCTTATCGTACCTGCCACCGGAGAGAATACTCGTAGGGCGGTCCGCAAAGGTCTCGAATATTGGTCCCGTGTAGTAATCAAGACCGCGAACAATGAAGATGTTAAACGTCCAGGACACACCGAAGTCGTCCAGATACTCCCCAAGTTTCAACAGGTCCTCTTTCGCCGTTTTAATCTCATCGCTCTTCTCTGGCAGTTCAGCTAGGTCTACATTGAACTCCAAGAAGCAATCGAGGAACAACGCAAGGTCTCTGAGTTCCTCTCGGACTCCAGCTTCCCCAATCTTGTACCATTTGTCTATCGCGCGGTAGAACTCTGCCCTTCGCTCTGCCGGCAGTTCGATGTACTCAGAAATCGCATCAAGAAGCCGTCGGTCGTTCAGCTGAACCGTCCCCTCAAGCCCTGCACGTTTCAAAGCAGTCCAAGGCGCCGCAATGACCTCTGCATCCGCCAGCAAGTTTGTTGTGCCGAAGATGTCCACATCCGCCTGAGTAAATTCTCTGAAACGTCCTGCTTGCGGTCTGTCATATCTCCAGACCTTTCCAATCATGTACCGCTTTATTGGCAGCGCCATCGTCTTGTTCTCTGCCAGAACACGGGCGGTGGGCAAGGTTAGGTCAAAGCGCAGCCCAATTTCCCTTCCGCCCTTGTCCTTGAATAGGTACAGCTCGTCCCGGATTTCTTCTCCGCCCTTGGACGTGAGAAGTTCTGCTGTTTCAAGAGCAGGCGTATCCCATGGGAGGAATCCAAACTCACGGTAGGTATCCTCTATTATCCTCAAGAATTCAGCACGTTTAACGCTCAACGGCGGCAGAAAATCTCGTGTTCCGCGAACCCTCTTAGTGAAGTCCATCACCCATCTCCTTCACCGAAAAGAATCTAATACGGCAAGAGTATAAAAAGGAATTAGAGGTAGCGCAGAATCTCCTCAATACTGGCCTTTGGATCAGCCGTTCTTACCGTCACGGCGTTAGGATGTCCCCAGTATTCCTGCACGCCGAGATTCTTCACCAGTTTGAGGAAATCCACATCCCCCCGCATCGTTACCGTGTATTTCGGTGCAAATGGCGTATCTGCAACGATAACAACATCATAACCCCTCTCATCCATGAGATACGATGCTATCTTGCCCTTGTGGGGGTAGTGCGGCGTGTATTCGAGCCACACGACAAGAACACGCTTTCCGTTGACTTCCCTTTCTTTCATCTCTGCAGTATCAAGCGCACGCTCGATCTTCATCTCGAACAGGTCCCAGAACGTCTTCCAGAGGTTCGTCTCCAGAACTCTCCTTGCCAGACTCAGGTCGGAATTCACAAAGAACGCCATCTCCAGAGCCAGCGCTCGCTTCCTGTCCTCCTTTGTCCATTCAACAACCGTGCTCTTATCCCCCGCCGCAGCAATTCTTACCCAATCATCTTTCTTCACCCAATCCCGCACGAGGAGTGAAACGAGATACGCGGTGTTGTATTTTGAGAGTTCTGGACGGTCCAGTGCTGGATTAATTACAACACCGCAGTTATGCTTACGTTCGGCATAATGATGGTCAACAATGAACGTGGGTGCAAAGTGGTTGAGCAGGCAAACGCCCGGTGCATCGTTCCAGTCGCTCCCGATATCCAGAAGTAGAACAAGGGGAGCGTCAACAGGTGCAAGATATCCAGCCTCCCTCAGATTCCAATGAGTGGTCGCCCGTGCGTTCTGCCAACCACGAAACGGACCGACTGCTTCCTCAATCAGAAGCGCTGAAATGATTCCATCAGCGTCCCCATCAAAGAGGACGAGCGGCCGCGCATTTGCTATCTTGAGGAATGCTAACTCCTTCCACAATACCTCCATCTGCCCGCGAAGGAACGCAAGCTCATCCGGTAGCTCTAGCTTTGGTGTCAGCCCAGCGATAAATCGGTCATGTACTGCCTTCCACGCAGAATCGGAGGGGTACACGTCCTTCTCATCGAACTCCACGCCGCCGCGCAAACGCTTCCTCGTCGTCCTTCTGTGGTATTTCTCGCCGTCAAAAATAAGATACTCCGTTCCGCCTTCCACGCGACTAGATGAAACGATGATACCATTTCTACGCATGTTAAAATATGAGTGAGGGGAGATTTAATCAGAACGTTTTTCCTGCACCTGCTCCCAGAGCTTGTCAAAGTCTATGAGTATTTTGGCCACCGCTTCGCGGAGCTTCTGTGTTCCTGTGATGTATGGCACTTTGTCGCTGTTGTCGCGAATCCGCAGGAAGTTCGGCCCCATGCGGAAGCCAGCAAGGACGTCACAGTCGCTCAGCGTTTCAATCACTGCCTTAAACTTTCTAGGATCGCCGTGATGCTCTTCGTGCTCTTCCTCCTCTGGCGTCCTATTCTCCCTATCCTCAACAAACTCCACGCGCCCATCCTCATGAACGTCGTAGATGCGGAAAAATTTCGCGTCACCGAAGTGCTCTCCTGTCAGCGTTAGCTCATCGTCCAGCCCGAATGCCACACGCATCTTGCGCATGATTGGAAGAGAGACGAAGTGTTTTTAACAGTGTTAATCATTTAAGTTTTCAGAAATTCCTGAAATTTTAAAAACTGTTTACCCAAGAATAAAAACATGGGCGTCTCCACACAAACTACGCTTCCGAGAATCCCTGAATACTTCTACAAGCCGCTGTCTGCCGTGGGACTGAACGAGACAGAGGCAAAAATCCTGCTTTACGTTGCATACGTCATGCCCTATGCCACTCAGGAGGAACTCGCAAACTGTCTAAATATGAGTAGATCCCTCGTTTCCACGGCACTCTCCAAGATGACATCCATGGGCATCATCCTCTCCAGAAAGCGCGGAAGGGTACGGGAATACTACGTTAAGAACGCTCGCAGCGTGGTCCGCCGGCTCTTTGAGGAAGTGGAGAGAACCCTACTGCCCTTGGGAAAGGAGATCATAGCACAGGCGAAGAAACTCCCGCGCAACAAGGATCCCGAACGGCTAAGGAAGATAGAGGAGATGGATGAAGAGCGCGAGGAGCTCATAGAGTTCTTCAACCGCCTGTTCAGAATGCTCGGTGAGTAACATGGCACTGCTGGAGGTAAAAAACCTCGTAAAGAAGTTCGGGGACTTCACGGCGGTGCGCGGCATAAGCTTTACAGTCCATAGGAGCGAAATCTTTGCACTTCTCGGTCCAAACGGGGCCGGCAAGACAACAACAACGAGAATGATTGTGGGCGCGCTCCTGCCAACGTCAGGCG
>CAZAKL010000042.1:0-5634 GCA_964486025.1 uncultured archaeon | reverse complement strand
TTAACGAATACGAGCAGGGTGTTGTCCGTGTTCTGAAACGTAGCGTTCATTACTACACAGCTCTACCTTCTCAACTGGTGGCGGAGGAAGAGCGCGTCGTGGAGGCAGCGAAGCGTGCATGGGAGCAAGCGAAGGAGAAATCTGATTTTTCTATTTTTGCACCGCACCTTGAGAAAATCTTTGACATCCAGCGCAGGAAGGCGGAGTTCCTCGGGTATGAGAAGCACCCGTACGATGCGCTCTTGGACCTTTACGAGGAGGGGCTCACCTGTAATGACGTTGATCGTATGTTCTCCGCTGTTTTGCCAGAAGCCACTCGTCTCCTTCGCAGGATCATGGAGTCGGAGAGATACTTTGACCACCATGATTTGGAGGAGATGACATACGACAGAAAGGCGATGGAAGAGCTGAATCGCTTCGTTCTCACAGAGTTCGGAGCTGACTGGAACCATTTCCGCATGGATGTCTCTGCTCATCCCTTTACGATAGATCTCGCGGGTCCCCACGACGTGAGGATTACCACGTGGTATCACGGGAAGGATTTCCGCCGTTCGCTTTTGGCAGCAATCCATGAGTGGGGTCACGCGCTCTACGAGCTCCAGCAGGACCCGGAACTGTGCTGTACTCCCGTATCCGGTGGCGTATCTCTGGGTGTTCACGAATCTCAGTCCCGCTTCTGGGAGAACCACATTGGGAGGAGTCGCGCGTTTGTAAACCTCTTCTACGAGTCTATGGTCATGGCAATCCCTTCCGTGCGGGCGTATGAGCCGGAGGACGTGTTTAACTACTTCAACATGGTTCGCCCGGAGCTTATTCGTGTGGAGGCGGACGAGATATCGTATATACCACACATTGCTCTTCGCTACGAGCTGGAGAAAGCACTTATAGACGAGCAAATAACAGTTTCGGAACTCCCGCAGGCATGGAACGAGAGAATGGATGAGTATCTTGGTGTTACACCGCCGAACGATGCTCACGGTGTTCTGCAGGATGTCCACTGGGCCCTTGGCAGCGTCGGTTACTTCCCGACGTATGCAATCGGCACAATTCTGTCCGCGCAGATTCACCACGCCTTGGAGCAGGATCTCGGCCCGCTGGACGCGCTAGTTGAGGGTAAGCACTTCGGGGCTATTCGTGCATGGCTTGCGGAGAAGATTCACCGGTGGGGCAGCGTCTATCCGCCGAAAGAACTAATTCGCAGGGCTACGGGCGAAGAAATGAATCCAGAATACTTCGTTTCGTGGATTAGGGAGCACTACGGGGAGATGTACGGCGTATAGTTTTTTCAGTTTTACTTCGTCCATCTTTTCCCTTGCGTTGCATTCAGTGCCATGCGATCCGGAGCAGGACAGCAGCAATTGCTGCAACTGCCAGCAAGCCCAGGATAGCCTTCAAGGTATCGCTGGGGCTTTCCCCCAAGTATATTTCATTGGTGTATCCTATCGAATTGCAACCTTCAGCGTTTGTAGTGATCTCTATGCGCGTTTGCCCCTTGACAACATTCGCGGATGCCACGTATACCTTGAGCGTGGGATCGTATTGGGGGACTACGTTTTTCCCACCTATTCTGACGCGTACGTTTGGGACGTAAACGGGGGAGTCACCATCCAGTATCTGGAAACTCACTATGACTCTGTATCCGTCTTTTTCAACGATACTCGTTGTGACATTGGCTACCTGTAGCGAGCACGCCTGGAAGCTTATTCTTTGTTCGATTACACTGGCAGTTTTTCCCACAGCAATCTGTTTGACCACGATGTTTCCACCGTCAGTGTTGAGGTGTATCCTTAGCAGGGGGTCCGTTTCGAGGTATGGGACATCTGCAAGTATTTCCGGAGCCGCACCGTTTCTTTTCGGGATGTTTACTTCTATCGCCACTGGATAATACCCTATGGCCACGTATTCAATAATTTTGTATTTGTTCCCCGGCAGTTCCCTCGCCGCGATGGTTGCAGACCCCACGTTTATTATGCTTACTTTCCCATCTGCAGTATCCAGAAGATCTACCGTGCCAGAGGATGTGCTTGGCAGGCTGTGGGAGCAAATTTTCTTTATCTCGTGGCCGTGTACCTCCATCTTCGCCATGCCCGTGATCTTCGGAATCAGTACCACACAGTATTCGCCTCTGCAGGTTGCTTCAAACTCCTTTCCATCGTATACATACTTTCCCGGTTCCGGAACGGGAACTGCCACGTACCGCTCCTCCGGGGTATCTGGGGGCGGGGGGCCGATGATCGGTTTATTTTGTTGGGTACTTTTGCTGTTCTGACCTTTACTGTTCTGAACCAGCTTTGAAAGAACCTGTTTTCCTTTTTTGTTGGAGGGTATCAGAAGAATACCCCTTTTAGTTCCGCCCATATCTATGATCCATACGTGGTATTCATTGGGCTGCCCCCAAGTCCATGCTCCCCCGCCCAGCCTGTCAGAAATGCTTTTGGCCATTTTGGCGAAGCTTCCCGTCGTTATGATTATTACTGTTTGAGTACTTTGGGTGCCGCTGGGATGGATTATTGCGCTTAGAACTTTTGTGAGAAGCGTAGATATCGCATCTACTGTGTTCTTTTTCTCAACTGTGACGGATGCACTATTGTTGATCTGTTTTATCACAGTCTCCGTCTTTGTTACAAAGTCGTCGGGTACATTGCTTGTATGGATTATGTAGATTTTGTTCGAGGCGGTCAGCAGATCTCGGAATTCAGTTAGTAAGTCTGTACCTCCGCCCTGTGAGTTGTATTGGCGGCAGTCGACTACAGAAGCGGGGATTAAGAGAAGGATGAGCGCGAAGGTTGTTGCTCGTATCAGACGGGAATCGTACATGTAGAGATGTTGCTTTGCACATATATAAACTTAGACGCGTGGGTATTCACCTGCGCATGATAATTTTTCCGCCCTTGAACACCTTTATCTTCCCGCCGGAAGCTGAGACGAGCACTGCAATTGAATCGGTCTTCACGGTGATTGCCGCTGCTGCCAGATGTCTTGTGCCCCACCCCTGGTATCTCCTCACGTCGGATGTGTCCACGTCGATGTAAGTACCCGCGGAGATGATTATCCCGTCCTTGGAGATTATGAATGCCCCGTCGAGCTGCGCAAACTCTTTCACGGTTTCCTTTAGCTCCTCTGATAGTATGTTTCTCTCCTCCGGGAGATAGCCCTTGAACGGGTTTAATATGAGTTGCTTTGTATATTGCTCGAGTTCTTCGGGGTCGCCGACAACGAATAGCGTGCCGATTTTCCTGCCCTCTCTTCCCTCATCTCTGATTTCTTCAGCGATGGTTAGTATTCTGTCAATCACCCTGAGGTCGAATCCCGCGAGCTCTTTCATTGTTTCTTCCGAGATTTTCAGCGTTGTCGTATCGAACCGCACTACAACGCCTGATATTCCTTCAATTACGTCTTCGCCGAGTACAAACGCTATTCTATCCGGTGTGGCATCTCCGAGAATCTCCATTACTTTGATTGCCGCTTCTTTGGCTATGAACGCGACGTTGGAGTATCTGTTGATTGGGACGAACGTTCCGCCAATTCTTAGCCGGAGTATATCGTCCCTGGTATCGTCGGACTCTATCAAAAATATGTGGTCTGCACTTACGTCTCCAATTACTGTCTGGAGTGCAGACTCCTTTACTTTTGGGCCAATATCCAGGCGTATCCTGCACTTATCTCTGCCCCACCCGTCGCTACGCTCCTGCAGTACCTGGACCATGGCCCTCGCTTATAGAACCACTTTTCGGTATTTAAATCTCACCTGTTGCTGCCGTGCACACCCATGAAGAGCAAACAAAGTATTGCAAGGTCCATGATGTGTGCCATGGTCTTCAGCAGGAACCTTTCTTCACCGGCCAGCGTGTCCAACAGCGTTAGCGCCATTTTCACGAGGTATATGAACACCGCTGCCGCTATATACGCATCCCGGGGGTTGCCGTCCGTCAAGTAGAATCCCAGGGCGGTGCTTGCGATTATAAGGGCGATAATGCCTGCTGCGACGACTATGATCCAGTCTACGTAGTCTTCGTAAATTTTCTTTGCCCTGTTTCCGAAGTCCTGAAACGTATCCGGGATGTAAAGTAGCGTGGCAAATGCCAGAAGTACGACCATTACACCGAGTATCGCCACAAGCTCCGGTTCCACAATAGAACCTGCGCGATTCTGTTTTAAACAGAGGGCCTTTTTTCTATACGTGCACATCCCACGGAAGCATCTACATGAGCACGAGACGAAGAGGGAAGTGCTGACAAGGTTCGTGCTAGTTCTCATTATATTTCTGCTGTACTTTGCCTACGTATCCTATCGATTCGGTGTCGGTCATGGCCTCTGGATAACGCTTCTCACATGGTCGTTCTTTGTCTTTTGTACGCCCGTGGCTGATGCAGGTTTTCTCTTGGACTTTCCACTCCGCGTTATCACCGGCATCCGTATGATTAAATCGGAGGCACTAGTATGGACCTTTGTAATCCTTCTAAACGTAGTAACCCTTGCGACACATCCTGAGCTGTATGAGAAAACACTCATTCTCTCTATATTTTACCACATCTTGACGAATCCGGTTCCTTACTGGTCTATTATCATCCTTTCCTTCATCGGGACGTTCCTTTCGATTTACTTCGGCGATGAGCTTCTGGATGTCGTCTACCACCATGAGCGCACCAAATACCTCCTTCACAAGGACAAGTATCAGGTCGTCGCGTTTCTTGCCATCTTCTTGCTCACGCTCGCCGTCTACAACTACCTGCTGAACGAACTGGGTATTCATCTCTTTTGACCCAGCCTCCCCTCAATCATTCTTCTCAAATCTCCGCCGTTCAGCCACCATTCCCTCACGATTTCCCTCATTTTATCCTCTAAGCCCTTCATTTCTTCCCAGTCAGGGTCATAGTACTGTTCGAACATCTCCTCCGCGAATCCTGCCCGCCAGAGAATGAGGTTCGTTATGGTCTGGACGAATGCTTCTTCTGCCGGGATATCCCACCTTTCCGAGACCCTCTTCAAGATCTTCCTCCACTTTTCATCCCTTTCCAGAACAAGGTGGAGGATTTCATGGACGACCGGCGTGATCGCTACCTTGCCCTTTCTCGGTTCGGCCGCGAGAACCATGACGTCCGGCGGGTATGCGGAACCGTCCCATCTTTTGAACGTAAATGCAGGGAAGATGAAGACTTCTCCGCTGGGCGGGCGCCCGGTGACCTTCTCGACAATCTCGTCAAAGGATCTCTCCACCTTCGCCCACCCTTCCTTCACGCTTCTTCTTATCTCACTCATCACTTCGTACGCATCGTGCGGGATGTGTATTACTTCCAGATCCTTCAGGATTCTTTCTTCATCCTCTGTGAAGTTTTCCTCGCCTCTAGCAATCTTATTTACGGCGGATATGAGCGGATCAAATCCCTTCGTGATGATGGTCCACACAGTCTCGGGATAAAGCGTGTAGAGATGCGTCACCTGATCCCTCCCTTCATACCGGTTTAGAACCGGTCCGATTGTCCCATAAACGAGGTGAATTCTTTGAACCCTTGGGTCGAAGTCCTTCCAGACGATTCTCAGCGCCATGTATAATTTTCGTCTCAGTTATTTAAACGATCCTGCGATTGCTTCTTTTACTGCATTCACAACCCTCTCCGGGTCGGCGCTGACCAC
>CAZAKL010000041.1:0-5727 GCA_964486025.1 uncultured archaeon | reverse complement strand
GCAGAGCGCCCGCTTGGCATGCGGGAGGCCCCGGGTTCAAATCCCGGCGGGTCCACTCTCCCACCATTTCATTGTATCTGTGACTCCATCACAGTACGCCTGGCGGAGCCAGTGCGTTGACGCGAATTCGTATACGGGGCTTCAACCCCGCATACTCCATCGATTTTTGATGACCTGCCAAGCGAGCGGAGCGAGCGCGTGCAGGACGCGTCCGGCCAGAGCATCTGGCCTTCAAATCCCGGCGGGTCCACTATCCTAGCCCTAATTTTTTCTCTTAATTCGAGATTCTAGACAAATATTTGCGCTACGGGGTATTTGATATATCGTCATCCGCCATATATCCGTAACGTCGTTCGTCAAACGACACCTATTTTTACGTTTTCCGACGGTGTTCTTTACATGGCAATGAGAGAATTGGAGAAAACTGTGTCCGTGGATGATAAGCGCTATGTTGAGCAGCATGTGATTGTGCCTGTTTCTGCGAGGTATGTGCTTGACGAAGAAACGGGCATCGTGTACCTTGAGAAGGAGAACGGTACCGTGGCGCGCGTGGGAACGAAGGAGTACTGGGACAGGATAATGAAGTACCGGGCAGACCTTATGGCGGACATTCCCAAGCCCGTGCGGAAGTTTGAGGGCTTTGGACTTTCTTGCGGTCTCTGCACGCAACACAAAAACAGTACAGCGCTATTGAACGTAATAGCGACGAATATGTGCAATCTACGCTGTTGGTACTGCTTCTTCTACTCGGCGATTGCCGGTTATGTTTACCTGCCCACCCTCAAGGAAATAGAGCAGATTTATGACCGCGCGATAGAGGTTAACGGCTATATGCCCCCTGTCCAAATCACCGGGGGCGAGCCATCCCTGCGCGACGACCTTGCGGATATTATTCGCCTTGCAAAGGAGAGGGGGTCTCCCCACGTCCAGCTAAACACGAACTCTGTCCTCTACGGCATTGAGTACTACGAGGACCCGGAGAATGCACCCAAGAGAATCCGCGAATACGTTAGGGCGGGGCTCAGCACAATCTACACGTCCTTTGATGGCATTGACCCGAAAACGAACTTCAAGAACCACTATGAGATGCCCTTTGCGCTCAGGGACTACTACGACGGCGGACTGCGGTCCGTTGTCCTCGTGCCCACAGTGACAGGTCATACGCTTGAGCAGATGCCGGACGTTGTGCGCTTTGCCGTTCATAACTACAGATGGGGAATAAAGGGCGTAAACTTCCAGCCGCTCTCCATTCTTGACAAACTTGACGAGGAGAAGCGGAAGGAACTTCGCGTAACCCAGTCAGACATCGTTGAGGTTCTCGGGGAAATCGGTCTGGGCGATATTAACATGTGGTTCCCGATTCCCTCCGTTCAGTACCTCGCCGACCTGATTTCTGGGCAGAAACACTTTGTACACTTCTACAACAATGAAAAGTGCGGTATTGCCACGTATGCATTCGTAGACGGGGAGAAGCTGCGCCCAATCACGGAGTTCATCGACGTGGACGGATTCCTCGAAGAGGTTCGGGACCTCTACAAGAGCTGGCTGAAGAAGGTGTACTACGGCGTGAAGGCGGCAATAGCCAAGGTGCAGGGCAAAGACCCCCGACAGATTGCCGTTGAGCGTCTGGATGACTTCATAAAGAAGGATAAATTACCCAATGGACATTCCCTCAAGGAGATTGTCGGGAGAGCAATTACAGAGGGAACATACGACGCACTGGGAGCATTCCACGACGGAGCGCTCTTCCTCGGCATGATGCACTTCATGGACTACTACAACTACGACTTCAACCGCGTGCAGCGCTGCAGCATCCACTATGGCATGCCGGAAGGGGTCTATCCATTCTGTACATTCAACGTCTACGCGGACAAATACAGGGATATGCTACTAAAGTCACACCGCATCCAGGACCCAGAGGAAGAGAAGCGCTGGATAGAGTATGAAAAGCAACAGGCGATGCGCGTCGCAGAGTTCCGCAAGCACATCGATGAAATCGTTGAGCACCCCATCTACAAGGAGGCGTACGGCTTCCTGAAGCGCTCTTAAACACTTTCTTTCATTTTATCCCATGCTACAGGAGATTTTCGTTGAGTTCCCCCGACGTATTCTCCATGCGCCAGAAGAAAAAAGGAGTTTCGAGGAGGCTTCCTTCGAAATAGATGGACAAACCGTGAATTTGCGCCCTGCAAACCAACCACTTATCCCGGGACACGTAAAAGTCTGGATAAACACGGGCGGGCGCGGTACTACAGACATCTCCCGTCTGGGCGTGGACGTCGGCACCACGCTGTTCGTGGCAGTCAAACGGATTGTGAGCAGGGTTGGAAATAACAACTGGCTAATTGGGAGCTTTGGCTGGCTTGCAAAGCGGAGGGAATCCATCGAATTTGAAATACTACCCGACCCCTGGCACGTTCCCGATGAGTACGCAGAAGAGACCGAAGAAAAGAGAACCTACGACCCGCTCACAGACGTTATAATGGACGGGATAAAGGGCGTAAGGAAATTCGCCGTCAGGTACGGGGACGCGCACATGACAGGTGCCCTCATCGCAGGGGATGAAATAAAGGACTTCCTTAAATTCAAGCGTTTAATCGGGGCCATGCGCACGGAATACGGAAAGAAGCGAGAGGTTCTTTATCCGCAGAGGCACGCGCTCCTGGACATGGGCAAGATGCCATCAATCGGCTACCACATCCTTGCTTTCAACTACAACGAACCGCAAATGGTGGTGATTCCCCGACTCTTCGTACCAAAGGGCCCGTGGACAGTACTTGACTTATTCTACAATGCAGAGATTCGGAGAGACCTGGAAGGAACGGCGGCAGATGAATACTGGGAAGCGCACAGGGAGATAGCACGCGAAACAATCGCAGCAATCCTCAAATAAACTCATCTATTCTTCTTTCCTTCTGCTTTGGCGGGGGAAAGTCGACAACGTCCCCGTCCCGAAGTGCGATGGTCCTAACACCGAACTCCTGCTCAATTCTCTTTGCAAGCCGGTTCTCCATCCTGCGCATTGTAATCCTTGCCCCGAAGTGCTGGAGAAGGACCATTTGCGGCGAAACTTCCGATAGAACTGAGCGAACGGTATCCATGTTCGTGTGGGGGACGCGCGTCTCTCCGTCGAATATGAGGTTAAAGATTACGGCGTCGGGTTTCAACCTCCTAAGCTCCTTTCCAAGCTCCTCTGTATATCCAGTGTCTGAGAGGTAAGATACCGTGTAGGAACCATCCGAAAAGGTAAAGCCAACACCAGAAGGCTCGTTGTGCCAGGTGGGGGTTGTGTAAACGCGCAAATCCCCTATCTGAAAATCCTGGCCTGGCTCCGCCGCGACCACCTGCTCAAGCATATCTCGATGATACTTACCAATAACCGGTAAAAACTCCTCAGAACCGTTTATAGCACAGTCCGAGCCTATCAGAATGCCCCTTTTCCTCCTTCCGCCGTCCGCCATCCCCTCGACAAGAACAGCAACATCATGGGCATGGTCGAGATGCGCATGGCTAACGAGAACCGCGGACAGCTTCCCGGGGTCCCCAACAGTCTTATTAAGATAAACGAGCGCGCCGGGGCCAGGGTCCACATGTACTAGCGTTTTACCCGACCGCACGACAAAACCTGCAGTTCTCCTGAGCTGTTTGGCCATAACAAAGCGTCCTCCACCAGTGCCAAGGAATATAAACCTCATTTTCCCACCTCGTACTCCGAAAGGACCTCATATATCGGCCCACGGGGAGTCAACGTCGATTTGAAAAGCACGAAACGCTCGAAGGTAAAGGACCCAAACTCCAGCTCCGCGTCTCTGGAAAGCATGCGCGCAATCTCCGGGTCGTAACGCTTCACACGGCCGACCGTTATATGCGGGTGGAAAGGCTTCAGCTCACGGGGCACCCCCTCTGCGGCGAGTAGTCCGTCGATACGCTTGCTCAGGTCAACGAGCTCCCGAAACCCGTCCTTTATACCTATCCAAATGACCCGTGGGGACGAAGCGTTTGGAAATGCGCCGAGCCCCTGTGCATCGATGGTGAAACTGTGGGTTTGAACGTCCGAAAGGCGCTCTTTTATTGCAGAGACCCGCGAATCGCCAACTTCACCTATGAACTTGAGGGTAATATGCAGGTTCTCTGGTTCCACGTACTTAATACTTGGAATTCGCGACTGCCAGCGCCCAATGTACTCTGAAATGGTTGCGCGAACGCTCTCGGGAAGGGGGACGCCCACAAACAAACGCATGTATTATTTAAAGGGGAACGGATTTTTACTACATGCGGGTGCTTTTCGAGGAGTTGGTTTTTGCCACTAAACGCTCCGAGCAGATTGTGGATATAACCGGGGATGTCCGCGCCATCGTGAACCGCTGGGGTGTACGTAACGGCATCCTTGTCCTCTTTGCCCCCCACGCCACCGCGTCCATCGTTCTGAATGAGGCTGAGCCGGGACTCGAGCGGGATATCCTGAACCTGTTCCGCCTGATTGCCCCCGCGGACGAGGACTACCACCACAATCGCATCGATAACAACGCCCACGCACACCTCCGTTCCGTGGCTTTTCCGCCGTACGCCGTCATCCCGGTGCGGGACGGAAAACTCCTCCTGGGTACGTGGCAGCGCATAATGTTCGTGGAGAACGACGGTCCGCGTGCCCGGCGCACCGTAATCGTTCAGTATGTAGGGGAATAGCATGTTCTCCGATGAGGAGGTTGCCAGATACCATATTATCAATCACGTTCTCGCCCGCAAGGGGGTGAATCCTGAGCAAGCGTGGGGAGAACGGCATTTTTCCATTGAACCGACAGACGAGGGTTTTCGCCGCGTTCTTGAGATGATGGGCGTCCGGCCCGGTATGCGGATTATCCATACCCACACAACCTCCGACCGCTTTCGCAGACTGCTGGAGTCCGCTGGCGCCAAGGTTGACGCGTACGACATCTCGCTTGATTCTGCCCTCCGCGCAAAAGCTAAACTCGCTGACGCGAGCCGCCTGCTGGAGTGGAGCAAACTACGCAACAGATACGACGCCGCATTTTCCTTTGAGCCCACGCATCTCTTCCATCTCTCCGGCAGCGTAATCACAGGAGCAGCATATCTTGCTTCCCTCATGCACGCAGTAAAGGACGGGAATCCCATATACATCGCTGCGGGGGCCAGCTATTCCGGCGGTTCCCCCGCGGATAACT
This sequence comes from uncultured archaeon, assembly GCA_964486025.1. Taxonomy (GTDB): domain Archaea; phylum Iainarchaeota; class Iainarchaeia; order JAADDC01; family JAADDC01; genus SZUA-1452. Next base: position 544 of record CAZAKL010000041.1, on the reverse strand, counting down.
TTCAGGCGGTCTTTGACTGGATGCGCGAACACTTTGGTCTGAAATACACCATGCTCCGCGATAGCTCCCGTTCTATGCATAATGACTACATCTTTGTACCCTCCCGCGTTGAAGAGATAGCTGCAGAGCGGGATAAGAACGGTGTGTGGCGTAGCGTGCGCAGGACAGTGATAAAGCCTGTTCCACTTGCCGTTTTCAGAATTTTATCTGACCCCCGCGTCCAGAAACGCTTGCTAGAATTCGCAAGGGCTGCAGACCGTGCCATCGTGCCAATTTCTCCTCATGCGCAGATAATGCGTGCAATGCTGACGGCCCGTGGCGATACATACTCAAAGGTCCGTGAGCAAATCCTGGAACGCGCTGTTCCCCGCCTGCAGAATACTATCGTACCAACGGTCCACGGGCCCGTTTCCGCATACGACCTGATTCTGAGTTACGCCCGTAGGGGCAACAGCTATCTGAAAACGTTTTGAACATTCTCGCAGTTTTAAAAGTGTTATTTCCCACCATTTTGGTGCTGGAGCCGGGGTGGCCGACGACCGCC
>CAZAKL010000040.1:0-6581 GCA_964486025.1 uncultured archaeon | reverse complement strand
CTCCAAACTCCTCCGCCCACTTTTCATAGCGTTCGAGCTTTTTCTCAGTTAGGGGACTCTTTACGATCTTAAATGCCTCCTCGAAATCTCTCATTTCAAGAGGCCGGGTTCTCAGTTCGATTTCACCGTCAAGTATCTCAGAAACGGCTTCTAGATCCTCCAGTTCCGGGTTTTCCTCAACCAGCATACTCTGAACAGCCAGGTTGCACAGGTTCGCTACCTCCCTCCCCGAGTACAGCCGTCTGACGCTCTCCTCTGCTATCACATCGAGGTCGAGCCTGCTTATGTCCAAACCCCTGGTGTGTATCCTCACGATCTCTTTGATGGCCTCCTTATCGGGTAGTGGCACGTAAATCCTCAGCGGAAACCTTGAGAGCAGCGCCTCGTCGAGGTCCCAGGGGGTGTTGGTGGATGCGAGTGTAAGGACGAATCCCTCCTCTTCTCCTTTAAAGCCATCTATCTCCGACAGGAGGGTCGCCAGGGTCCTTCGCGTTGTCTCGTGAACGCTCTCTCTTTTCAGACTGAGTGCATCAACCTCATCGATGAAAACTATACTGGGCGCCTTCTCCCTCGCCAGTCTGTACAAAGCCGTTATCAGCTTTGAGGATTCACCATAGTACTTGCTGAGTACGTCCGAAGCTTTGACGTTGAAGAACGTGGCCTTTAAACTCCCCGCCGCCGCGGAAGCGAGGAGGGTTTTACCTGTGCCGGGTGGGCCGAAGAGTAGAATTCCTTTCCACGGCTTTATGGCATTGGGTCTCTTTGCGAAGGCTATGGCAACGTTCCGTGCCAGCAACCTCTTTACTTCCTCCAGCCCCCCTATGTCCTTCCACGTGACGGTAGAACTGGCTATCAGCCCCTCCACCTGCGCCATGTATTCATCGGTGGATGCTCCCCCTTTGATGCTGCCCCCTGTTCCACGGGGTGATGGAGTTTTGAGTTCCTCCGCGGCCTTTTCCCAGCGCCTTGCCTTCTCCAGGTAGAATTCTCTCCTGTTGGGCATCTTATCGGCCAGTGCCTTCAGAATCCCTGCGCACTTGAGGGCGTACTCTCTGGCTCCTTCTATGTTGCCCCTCGCCAGCTCCGCCTCATACTCCTTTCTGCATTCCTCAAAAAGAGAAAGATAGAGGGACTTCATCTCAACCCCTCATCATATCCTCTATCTGTTTCAGCCTGGTTTTGGGTTCTAGGTCGGAGGATGCGGATGCCTCAAATAACGATGCGGTCTCCTCGAGGCTCTCTGCGTCAAACTCACCGGTTAAGATGCTCTCACTTGTAAGGTCGAGCATCGTGCTGAGGGCCTCGTCAAGACCCTCCACTTTTGTCATGGCCTTTTCAAACTCAACCTGCATCTTGGCTACGTCCTCCGCTCCAGGACCCTCTGCTATGCTCTCCACTATATCCTTGCTAAATTGAATGAAGTTTGCGGAGACCTTCACCAGTTCTCTCTGAATCTCGGCTTCCTCCATGAGGAGCAGCAGCCTCTTGGCCTGTTTTATCCGCTCCTCAAGGGCGAGATACTTCATGGCGCTCCTCTTCAGCAGTGCTTCATCGCCAAGCTTTGCCGCTTCCTTACCCTGGAGGAAAATCCTACGCTTCAGGTTTTCGAGGTTGTTTATGTACTGCTTCAGGGCCATTTTGGCCTTCCGCATACGAACCTTGCGCTCGATTTCCTTTTCCTCTTTGGACTTCCAAAACCTCACCATTTTGAATCCTCCATACAGTTATCACCATTCATCATTGCATTAACATATGTTAGGCATCGGACGATTCATTAGTTTCTCCAGATGAGGAAATTCCCTGTGAAAGCATCTTTCTAATGTCTTCCTCCAGGTTTCTTTTGAGGTCCTGGTAGTCTTGCATTGTCCTTTTCAGTTCTCTGAGCTTTATCCGCAGCTCTTTAATTGCCTTCTCTCTTTCACTGCCTTTGGTCTTTTTCAATGTGCGTAAAGCGGCCTCGGCCTCCCGGTATGTTCCAACGGCTTCTTCGGGGAGCATGGAGGGACGGATCGAGTTGAATTCTCTCTCCAGGAGCTTTGTCTCGTTTGGCTTCCTGTGGATCTTTATTCCCACCATCAGGCCTAGAACCATAACTGCAGCACCGATTATGTAAATGCTACTTGGCGTGCCTTCCGTAGCGTTTCCGTAATTCGAGCTGATGGTGGCTTCTTCCATTCCCTCCGTTTCTGAAGCTTTTTTGGTTTCTTTTACCGTTTCCAGGGGTGTTAGTTCCACGTTTATCTCCTTTGTCTCTCCTGCTTCAATTTTGATGGACGTTTTGTAGGCCTGGTATCCATCGTCCTCCACCGTTACTTCGTAGGTTCCCGCCTGTACTTTGTACTCTGTTATGGGTGTGTTGCCGATGTACGTGCCATCAAGATACACCCTGGCCCCGCTCGGCTCAGACGTCACCGTTACATACCCTACGGGTGTAAGGCTCGCGGAAATCCCGGTCGTTTCACCTGCCCTAACTTCAATTCTGTCCTCGTACTCTTCGTATCCATCAAGGGTCACCCTGACGGTGTATGTTCCTGGGTCTAATTGGAGCTCAAGCGGTGTTCTCCCAGCGTTTTCGTCGTTGATGTATACCTCTGCTCCGGAGGGTGTTGATGTCACCTTTAATACTCCCCACGATGGGGTAAGCTGGGCATGTATCCGGTATTCCTGACCTGGAACCACTGTTATTCTCTTTTCATATACCTGGTATTTGGGCAGTTTTACCTCAATCCCGTACTTTCCGGGGTTTAGACTGTACCCGTCTATGGGTGTTTTGCCGATGTAGGTTCCATTTACGTATACCTCCGCGCCGGAGGGTTCTGATGTTATTCTGAGCTTGCCCGGTTTTGGTTTGAGATTGACGGAGATTTCCTTAGTGTCACTGGCCTTTACGGTGACCGTTGTTGAGTACTCAAAATATCCATCCAGGACGAGTTTTATCCGGTATGTTCCAGGGGGAAGTTCGTAGGTTATGGGAGTTCTCCCGATGTAATCTCCGTCTACGTAAACTTTGGCGTTTGATGGTGTTGATTCAACCTTGAGTTTCCCCACTATCCTCTCCAGACTTGCGTATAGGGTCTTGTATTCCCCCGTCTCGAGTGCGACCGTTGTGTTGTAGGGCCTGTATCCCTCCTTAGCAACTACAATTTCGTGGGTTCCGGAGGGGAGTTCAACGGTGAGGGGAGTCTTTCCCCGGTATTCGCCGTCTATGTAAACCGTCGCGTCGCTGGGGTCTGACGATATCCTCAGGGTGGCCGTGTCGCTGACTACTGTATAGCCATCGTCAAGGTAAAAGCGCAGCCTGACTGACACGTCTCCCGAGATCCCCATGAACACGTCGAGAGGCTCCACGTCAAACCCGTGGGAGGTGTCTCCATACAGCCGTTCTTTCAGATGAACAGTGTACATCACGGGACTTCCCTGGGGTAGGGCCTGGAACTTGAATATGACCTTCTCGTTGATGAGGTCCACGTCATAAATTGTAATTCTGTAGAGATCCTCACCCGTGTACGTGTTTCTTATTATCAATGCGTCCCCGACATGATACCACTCTTCCATTGTTGTTTCGGGGGATACAGGTGGAAGGAACAGGGAGGAGAGCACGATTAACAGTACTACCATACCCTTTTTCATCGCCTTCACCGTTGCCATAGTTTAACGGCCACCGGAGTACGTATCAAATGTGAGGACACGAACTCCATCTGTTCCCAAGGTTCCGCCATCCACCTCTCTTCCGATCACTGTCCCGATGTTTCTCCTCCTGGCCAGCTCAACGAGGACATCCGTCACGACGGTTGGCACTATCAGAACCCTCCCCGTAACCGGCTGGGTGTTGAGCCTTACCACCATAGAAACCACACTATCTATCGCCACGGGCTGAAATTCCTCATCGAGTAGCACCGCAACATGATTCTTGCGGGCGTGGTCAATGTATCTTAGAATGTGAGCTTTCCCATCGTTTTCACCTTTTTGCCGTGCCCCTATAGCCGAAGAACTTGGGGCGGGCACTGTCACTTCCCCGAGGCCTGGAGTTTCCAGGAGCTCCGATATTGCGCCCGTGACGGTTTTTTTCAGTGCTATGTACTCTCCTGTCAGAACCTCAAGCCGCGAGATTTCCACCTCGATGCTTTCGAGGATCTTTGAGGCACCTTCCTTGTTGCCCCTCCTGATGAGCTTCCCGGCGTGTTGAATGAGTGCCAACGCTCCTCTGAGACCCTCTTTGCCCTCCTCAGGAACCCTGTCCTTCAGAGAATCAAGGCGCCCCCTCAGCTCCCGGAGCCTTTTCTCTTCCTTCGATGGCAAAATGGAGGAAAAAATGCCCATTACGGGCACCCCTCAGTGGCGGTAGAGAACCACCGTTATGTTGTCGTCGCTTCCGTAACCGTAGGCCTTTTCCACCAGTATCTTCACGGCTTCTTCGAGGGACGGGGCGGCGAGGACGGTTCTGGCTATCTCGCTATCCGGAAGGGCATCGCTGAGGCCGTCGGAGCACAGGAGCAGGTAATCGCCCTTCTGAAGGTCCACCTTCTTTATGTCATCCCTTCCGATGGTTATGGTCTGGGAAATGCCCAGGGCCTTAGTTATGACGTTCTTCTGCGGGTGTTTTCTGGCCTCCTCAGGCGTTATCTCGCCCTTGTCTATGAGCTCCTGGACGAGAGAATGATCTTTGGTAATCCTCTTTATGCTTCCATCGGGCCGTATCAGGTAGGTTCTGCTGTCACCTATGTTGGCAACCGTCGCTGTGTTGCCCCGGACTATAGCCGCAGTCAGGGTGGTTCCCATGTTGTACCACTCAGGATGCGCCGGGTCGTGTCCCATCTGGTAGATTACCTCATTGGCCCTCTTTATGGCCTCCCTAAACACCTCCTCGGGATCACCGAACTTGTTGTGCTCCAGGGTTTCCTTGAGTATCTCGATTGCTTTTTTGCTCGCCACCTCACCTGCGAGATGCCCACCCATACCATCGGCGACCGCCAGGAGTATGTTGCCGCCTACCTTCTCGACAATGTAGGCATCCTCGTTGTTCTGCCTGCGTCCTATGTAGCTCTTGGCCGCCACGTGCTTTGTTATGTCCACGTTAAGGGTCTGCTTGTAGGGAGCTATCCTGAGGTTGAGCACCTCGTATTCTGACAGGAACCTCTCCTTCAGGGTGAGGGGCCTTCTGTAATCACCCCTCTCAAACGCCGCCCGGGCTTCACTCACGAGCCCCTTCATCTCACTCAGCTTCCTTGTCACACCTTCATCCGTCAGCAGGTTGAGCGATTCGAGTTCCTTCTGGAGGCGTTCTATGATATCTTCCATGATTTCAACCGCTTCCCTCGCCCGATCCACGCGCTTCTTGTCCTGGTACTTGATGTATCCGATGTACCCCCCGTAGCCCAGACCAGCCAGGAGGAGCAGTACAATCACTGCAAGGAGAACCTTGTTCCAGGTGTATCTGCTCTCGGCGTCATCAATCGACTTGCTGACGTCGTTCAGCAAGCTCTCTACCTGGGCCACACTGGCGGTGGGTTGTCCCTGGCCCCCTGTCTCTTTGGTGATGGCTGATATTGCGGAATCAAACTCGTTCACGGCCGCTATGAGATCATTCGCATCCCGAGCGTTCTGAGCTTTGAGGTACGCTTTTTGAGCTTTAAGTTGCATGTTCAAAACTATTAGGCTTGCATTAACCTTATTGAGTTTTTCTTCGGCTTCTCTTAGCTTGTCGTCCGCGCTTATGATCGATATGGCCGGCTTATTCTTTCTGGCCTCCTCGAGTCTCTTCTGAACCTGCTCGTACCTCTTTTCCAGTTCTTTGAGCTTCTTCTCGTCCACACTGGTCTCATTAACAGCGAACTTCGCCCTCATCTGCTTCAGGATTCTCTCCTTGATAGCATTGAACTTGCCGCCTTCAATGACTTCAACCGCCAGTGAGATGGCCTTATCGTAGTTCCCATTGGAGAGAGCCGTCTTAGCATTCTTGAGCTTGGATTCGAGGGGTTTGATGGTTATGCCATAATACTCCTGGGGAAGTGCGCTGTAATTGCCCTTGAGATTTCCTACTGTCACGTTGGCCTTTCCGACGAGGCATTCCGCGAGGGGCTTCTTGACTTTTTCCAGGGCGTTGAAAGCGGACTTCGCGTATGATATTGCTTCCGCTATCTTATTCTGGGACAAGCTCTCATTCGCTCGGTCTAGCTGTTGATTGGTGGTGTTCAAGTCGTTCTCGAGGGTTTTCCAACTGGTCGTTTCAGTACAGTGTTTAGTGAAGTAGCCGTTGTATGTGTTGTAATCCGCTTGAAGGTCGTTCAGCTTGCCGGACACTATCCCCCTGATGCGACTCATGACTTTGTCAATGGTGGTGTTGGCCTGGGAAACGTTGCCCGCGTTCAACAGTTCCTTGGCAAATGTAATATTGCCTTCAATGCTGTTTAGGGTCTTATCATCCACGCCGAGGAACTTCCTGTTGTCCTTGATCGCCTGGAGCGCGCTTTCGGCGGAGGTAATCTTCTCCTCGACCTCTTTTGAAGCGGTGAGACACTTTTCAATATCGCCCTTAATCTTGTCCAGCTTCCATCTAACCTCCAAAAGCTTGGACAGGGCGT
>CAZAKL010000039.1:0-6881 GCA_964486025.1 uncultured archaeon | reverse complement strand
TATACGCCTCATCGCAGTATAATGGGCTTCAGGTTTATAAATATGTGATGCCTTACCATAACGTGAGCGGCGAGCAGATTGCGGAGGTTCCCGACCTCGTGACGCTTGTAGAGATTCCCGAATGGAAGAGTATCCTCCTTGACCTCATAAAGTCCGAGAAAATGGACCCTTGGGACATAGACCTTGTCCACCTTGCCCAGAAATACCTCGAGCGCATAAAGTCCATGCAGAACAATAATCTCTATGTCCCCGCAAACGCTCTTCTCGCCTGTGCAATCCTTCTCAACATGAAGGCAGACATCCTCCGTCAGTACTTCGTTGAGGAAGAAGCGCAGGATATGGACGAAGACCTCGTTGCCGACTTTGCATTCCTCGACGATTACGAGCCGCTTCCGGAGCCCGAGCAGTCGTCTGAATCACCTGCTCCGCCGCAGGTTCTTCCGCCTGTTCGCATTACTGCCCGTCGTGTTACCCTTGAGGAGCTCCTTGCGGCAATGGAGCGCGTGATGAAGGCAAAAAAGAGTGTTCCTTGCCGCCCGGAGGTGGAAATCGACCCCCTCGAGGACTTCATGGAAGAGATGGAGAAAAACGACGTGGAGGAACTCATAGAGGAGACGTACCAGCGCATCCTTGACTCTCTTGACTCCGAGGGCATTACAACGCTTTCGCGGATTGTGGACGGGAAAGATGCATACTCCATTGTCCGTCGCTTCCTTCCGGTTCTATATCTGGCGAACGAGGGAAAACTGAACGTCTGGCAGGAGCAGCCATTCGACGAGATATTCATATCGGTGGTTGACCATGGAGAATCGCCCGGACCCGAAGAAGCTCATTGAGGCAGCGCTTTTCCTTTCGCCCCGTCCCCTTTCCCTCGCTGAGCTCTCCAAAATAGCGAACATCCCTCCCTCCGACGTCCAGAAGGTCGTGGAGGAACTCGAGGCGCGTTACAGCTCCTCTGATTCTGCTCTGGTTATCGAGCGCTTCGCGAACGCCGTCCGTCTCTACGTTTCTCCCGACGTTTTTCCCTACGTTAAGGACCTCGCCGCCGTCCCGGAGTTCACAAAGCGTGAGTTGGAGATTGTCGCATACATCGCCATGAGGGGAACGGTCCTTCGTTCCGAGCTGAAGAAGATATACTCCGGAGCAGACCGCGTTGTTGAAAAGCTCCGCTCGCTTGGTGCAGTCATCCTCCGTCGCAAGGGCAAGACGTATGAAATAAAGAAAACGGAGCTCTTTGACCGCTACTTTGGTGTTACTGAACGGTAATTTTCCCTGCCATCGGCTTTCCTGACTTCTTCGCCACGATTTCGAGTATGCCGTTGTTGAACCGCGCCTCCGATGCCTTTGGGTCGACAAACTCCTTGAGCTCTATTGTCTTTCTGTACTTGAACGGCCCCACTCCCTCCGCGATTACTTCAAGGATTTTTCCGTCGACCCGTATCTTCACATCCTCCTTCTCAACGCCCGGGAGCTCCACGGTGATTGTGTACTCGTCTTCCCCATCAAATATGTCCGTCAGGGGCTCCCTGTATTTTGTAACCCTTGGCCTTCCATCTGGCGCCTTTGTTATGTTTCCGAATTCCTCCACTCGTGGAACGCCGTCCGGTCCTATGATTATTCTCACACCCCTGAATGCCGCTCCGTTCTTGGGTGGCTGGATGGACACCTGCTCAATCATCCTCACCATTTCTGGCATCATGCGCTCCAGTTCCTTTTGCATCTGGCGGAATATTTTTCCCATGCCTGGCATCATTCTGTCCAGTTCCCTCTCCATCTCCCTCAGCGCAAGTTCTTCGTCCGTCGGCCCCATTATGTCGTCATCGTTCTCTGGAATGTCCCTTTTCTTCTTTCTCTTCCACGGCCACATATTGTAACACCTCTTTGGAAGTTTGTAAAAAGCACTCACTTCCAGTCGAAGAGCGTCTTCTGTAGCCCTTTCTCTGCAATGCGCTTCGCCGTGCTCCACGACTTCCGTACAAAGTCGGGCAGTTCGCGGTTCCTTTTCATCCACTCTTCTAGGAAGCGTATTGTCCGCTCATCGTGCGGATATCCCGTCCCAAACTCTCCGAACTTGTCCTCTATCTTTCTAATCTCTCTATCCCTCTCTACCTTCGCTATAATGCTTGCAGCACTCACAATGGGGTACTTCGCGTCCGCCTTGTGCTCCGCCACGATTCTCGGTGGATTCTCCAGATACTTCGATATCCGTCCCACGTACTTCCTAGGGTCCGGGTCCGGTGCATCGATATACACAATATCCGGGCGGAGCTTTGCCAGGGTAAGCATCTGCGCAGTTTTCATCGCTTCTAACTCGTTCAGCCCCCTTCTCTCTACGAATATATCTATTTCGGCGGGTGGAATCTTTATTACAACGAGGTCGTCCAATATCCTCTTTATCTCTGGGTATAATTCTTCCCTTTTTTCCAGCGAGAGCTCCTTCGAGTCCTTCACATGGATTTCCTTTAGCTCGTCGATTTTCTCCTCCGATGCAACTGCCAGCACCATGACCATTGGCCCTATGACCGGCCCTCGTCCCGCCTCGTCCACGCCTCCAACGATCACGCAAGAATATTGACGAATTGGAATAAATGTCTTCGCCTACCATCTCCTTTTTCTTCCGGAGTTTCTATGATACTATCGTGACGTTCCCCTCGGACGAACTCCTCTCCGATCGCCGCCGCAGATATCTGAAGTACCCGCGTGACTGGTCCGGCATTTCGCATATGGTTTCGGAGGAGCCGAACGCCGTCAAGGAAGTCCTTCCCATTCTTCTCTCCCCCACTTCCGGCGATGTGCAAAATCCCAGCTACTGGTGGGCCTCCCCCGCTGCCCCAACTGTAGCCGCGAGACAATCTCCGGCGACCGCGATAGTCTAAGCACCGGAACTGACCGCGGCACTTAAATAATCCTGCTTGAACGATTTGTTAACATGAACAGGTATCTCACTCCCCGTGTTGCCTTTGTCGGTCTCGTGATCGCGCTCACGCCATTGTTCCTGACGTTCATCGTCTTTCCCGCTATGCACCGGATTATGTTCTATCTTCACTCTGGAGAAGCGTTCTCTCCATTTCCTGCCACATCGGGCGGAGCCGATTCGGATGCAGCCGACTATGGGTATTTGTTCGTTATGTTTTTACCGACTATCGCCGCAGCCGTCATTTTTGCTATATATTTGCTTGGTAGTGCTGAGTCTTGGTTTGATTCTTTTTTATCATCCTTGCGATCTTCTCGGCGCCGTGTACTGTGGTATCTCGGTGCTGCCTTTTCCATATCAATCTTTTCGTGGGGATATCTTCTCTTTATGTTCCTAGTGCTTGGGAATAGTGTGCTGGAACACGCTTATTTGTATTCTGCGATTTCGGTTGCCCTTCCGGCATTGCTATTCATTTATCTTCTCGCGAGAAAATCTCCACTGAAGATTGTCTTTACTGTTCTTTACGTTTTTCTCGTAGGGTCCCTCTTCGGTTTGCATACTTCATCATTTCCAATACCTCATTTGCCCAGTACTGTTCTGAACGCATATGCTTTCGCTTTCTTTACTTTTACGCCGTTTTTCGATCGCAGGTATTTTAGCAGAGACTCCCCTGTTCTTAAATCTCTTGCCATTTCTCTTATACTAATCTTTGGGATTCTCTTTTCCTATTTTCTTTTGTTGGCTTTGGAGCGCTTGCCGTATATCTCACAAGTGATTCCTATTTTTGATGGTGCGTTTGTGGCTTACGGTGCATTTCTTGCAGCACTTTTCTTCCAGATTCTCGCTCTCGCATGGGTTGTTGTGGATTCCGATCAGCATATTCACTCAGCATCGCCCGTAAAGGGCGATAAAGCGATCTCTGACCACCACTCCACGGTGGATTCACCATCAACCCTTCGAATTCTTGCTCTTATTGTCCTCTTTCTCTCCGCTGCTTCCTTTGTGTTTGTGGCCTCTGCCAAGTCGTGCAATGCAGATTCGAGTTCAGATGCAATGGACTATGCGGGGTTTTTCGCGTTCGGTGCTTTGCTTGCATCCTTTTTCCTCGCACTTTTGTTAGTTCTCATGACCGTGTGCCCACGGCTCCTTCCCCATTTCCGCGTTTTTATTACAATTCTGCTAATCATTTTACCGCCATTTGCTTTTGCCATATATTTTCCCATTCGATTGTCTCTCTTTGCCCACAAAATTCTGATGGCTCTTGCCATTGTCCCCATCCTTATCGTTTTTGCTCTAAATGCGATCCGTCGCTTCCTTCCCTGGCCAGCACTACTTGCGGCTATCTCCCTCTCCGCCTTCTATCCGACTACCATGATGAATTTCGAAGGTGCGTATCTGGGCGGGTGTACGAACGGTGCAGTGGCGTTTATTCTTACGTCCGCTCTTTTTGCAGGGTATTTAGCCTATGCTCGCAAGTACAGGACAAAATCTGCATTTGTGGCAGCTGCGTTGTTTGCATTGTTCTTCGTCGCAGTGTATTTCTTCCATGCTCTCCATGTTAAGCCATTCTCTGGAGGTCTCGCGCTTTTCTATTCCGGCTACTACTTTGCTGTTGGTTCGGCTCTTCTCGTGCCCATTATTCCCTTCATCTCCAGCAGATACCTGAAATCAGCGTCTATTATACTCTATCTTGCGATCTGCGCGGTCGCAAGTATCTTGGGCTATCGCGAGAGCATCGCACTGCTTTTGTTTGTTCTTTTGCCATTAATTGTCATCCTGGAGCCCATTGCCGTGGCGAAGAGCATTCTGATGGACTTTGAACAGAAGCGTTCTGTCAGATCCCCTAGTAGTGTGGATGACTATTCTTAATCTTTCTTGATCTTACGTACTGTACATTTTCTTTCGTTTTCGTGCGATTCAATGCACGAGATTCACATAATCCACAAATGTTATAATTATCCGATGTGCATCTTGTGATTATGGACATTACCCGCTACCGCCCGATTCTTCTGATTATGGGCATACTCCTCTTTGTTGCTGGCTCCCTATTTCTCTGGACGTATTGGCATTCTGATGCTGATCTTGATCACCACACCTGGTATGCCCTCTATGCTCTCCCCGCATTTATTGCCATGCTTCTCGGCACAGTGCTTCTTGTTTTGCCCAGTAATCTAACACTACGTTCTATTCTTCAGGTCATTGCAGTGTTCGCTATAATCCTTGTTATTCTCTGGGTTATCCCCTATCTGTTGTTTGCGCTTTCCATACCTTTTAAATACGCTGCCCTCTATCATGCTTGTTCGCCTGGATCCTACCGCTTGCAGTCGCCTATTATAATTGTAAGCAACTTGGTATCTCCTTTTTCAAGATGCTTCTTGGCGTTTCCTTTATGCCGTATTTGCCAGCGGCGTACGTAATGCTCCAATCTCCTGAAGAGTCTCTGCAACAGTGGAATATTCCTTTTATGGCGTTGCTCGTGCTGCTTGCCCTCTCTCTTGTCAATCTTTGGTACTATTTCCGATATCGTCCGAAGGCTGTTATTGTACCCATCTTTGTGACTAGCGTATATGTGATCGCGTTAATCTTTGCAATTACTGGGCACAGCAGCCTTGTCTCGGAAGTAGGAACATTGTTTGTGTTCATTCCCTTTCTTCCATTTATTCGCGATACTTCCAGTCTGCCGAGGGGTGTAGTGTTTGGCGCATTTGCATATCTTGCAGCAGCTTTCTTGAAGCTCTCTCAGTACGCATTCGAAAACCATGAGTTCGACGTGACTGCAAAGATGGTGCTAGGAACGCTGGCCACCAATTCCTGCGATACTTTATAACCTCGGCGATATTATTACTTTCGGCGCAGTGTCTGCAGTACTCACATACTTCATCGCGCGGACGGTTGTGGAGGATCTTGGGATCGTTTCGGCAGATGCTTGATGTCTTTCCTTGCACTACTTTCGGGTAGCGTTATATACCTTCGGATATTATTACGTCTTGAGGTGATCTTATGGAGCGACCGACGGGCATCGTTCTGCTGGCAATCTAGGATATTCTCGACGCAGCATTCTTGATATATTTGATGCTCTCTGCCCCGCCGAGTTCCTTCCTGTCCAAATCTGCTCAATTGGCGGCGTATGCGATCGTCGTGCTCTGGACCGTAATCTTCTTGGTGGCTGCGTGGGGGGTGTTTGGACCGCGAGGAGCCGAACGCCGTCAAGGAAGTCCTTCCCATTCTTCTCTCCCCCATTCCTAGCGACGTGCAAAATCCCAGCTACTGGTGGGCCCTCGCCCGTGCAGCAACTCATCTCTCCGATCTCTCGCCCGTTGTTAACATCTACCTCCGCCATGTTCCTGGGCGGTCGGAGTTTCTCCCTGCCTACTTCTCCAGCCTGGGCCTGTTCTTTCACCGTCTGAACTGGAAAGACGTCCTTACTCTCTTCGATCGCCTCCACGAACACCAAGCATTCTGGCATTTCTTCTCCGACTACCTTGCCCGCCGCGCAGATCGCCGCGCCTATGAAATAATCCTCAAAAACCTCGACAACCCCTCTCTTCCACCCCTATCTCTGGCGCACCGTCTTATCATACGTCCGTCGCGACGGTTACCGTTCCCCCGAGCTTCTCATCGCCCTCTCACACTATGCTAGCGATCCTCATTACTGGCGCGCCCTAAAACGTTATCTCCGCAGATATCCTTCCCTCGCTTCCTATGTTCTTCTTCGCATTCCCTCTGACAGCCGCCATTACGTGCTTACTGCCCTCTCCCTTGCCAAGTCATTTCCACGACATCTCTACCCTGTTATCCGCGAACTCGTCCGCTCCGGAGAACACTCCCGCGTATTCCTCGACGCACTGGCGTCTCTTCACCGCCGCTATCCACACATTTATTCTGACCTTCTTCCCACCTGCCCTAACTGCTGCCACGAGATGATCAATGGCAGTTCACGGGAGTTCGAACACTGCAGCCATCGCAA
>CAZAKL010000038.1:0-7085 GCA_964486025.1 uncultured archaeon | reverse complement strand
TGACGAGTATCGGCGGGAAGACCTCGTACCAGCCGTCCTGGAGGAGCCACTCCCTAGCTGCTTGCATCATCGTCGCCTTGACCTTCATTATCGCGGCGACTTTGGGTGAGTGAAGGTGGAGGTGCCTGACGTCGAGGAGGAACTCCTCGCTCGCGTCCTTCGTTATCGGGAAGAAGTCCACGTTCTGGACGACCTCTATCTTGTCCGCCTGAACCTCGACGCCTGTTGGGGCGCGGGGGTCGGCCTTGACGGTTCCCTCGATGATGACGCTCGATTCTATTCCGACCTTCTTCGCCTCGGCATAAGCTTCCTCGCTGAGCTCCTTCTTGAATATCGTCTGAACTATCCCGCTCGAGTCGCGGAGGACTATGAAGACCTTCTTTCCGACCTCTCTCTTCCTGTAAACCCATCCTGCGAGCTTGACGCGTTTACCTTCCATATCGGGCCGAACATCGGCACAATAAACCTTATCGATCATCCTTACCACCTCCAGAGGCTTTGAGGGTGAGTTTATAACGGTAGCGATGGTCCGGAATGAGACCGGACGCCGGGCAAGCTGGTAATCAAAGCTAACCGAGAAGAGTCAATTCATCCACGGCTCGATGGCCAGTATGCCGGCTTTTACTACCATTATCGGGGGCATACCCTTAGTTCCCGCGTTTAAAATTTAAACTCTTTGGACCGTTTTATGCCGATGTGTCAAAACCCTTAAGTACTGGTCTGCCAGATCTCCAATGGGGATGGTGATGATTGCACTCACCGGTACCGTGGTGGATGCCCAGAGGACGTTCCAGGACGTCGCGGTTATCGTTGAATCCAGCCTAATCCGGGCGGTTGTGCCGGCCGATAAGCTGGGGGAATACGGCGTCGATGCAGTTTACGGGGGGAAAGGCTACCTAATCCTGCCCGGCCTCGTAAACGCCCACACCCACGTCGCGATGGCCCGCTTTAGGGGCCTCGGGGAGGACATCCCAATAGAGAAATGGCTCAGCGACGTTATATGGCCGGCGGAGCTCGAATGGACTCCCCGAGAGATCCACCGCTGGTCGCTGCTTGGAATGGCTGAAGCGCTGGCCAACGGTTCGACGACGATAAACGAGCACTACTTCTTCGCCGGCGAAATAGCAAAGGCCGCCAGGGAGCTCGGGATAAGGGCCTTCGTCGGCCAGACCGTCATGGACGAGGTGGACTTCCCCCTCGCAAAGCCGGAGGAGGGCTTTCGCTTCTTCAAACGCTGGGACCGGAAGGATGACCTCGTTAAACCGACCCTTGCGCCCCATGCAACCAACACCGTCTCGCCCGAGCTGATGGGGGAAATCGGCGAGTTCGCCAGCGAGAGAAAAGCTCTAATCCACGTCCATCTCTCCCAGAGCCGGGGCGAGGTTGAAACTGTAAAGCGCCGCTATGGAGTCACCCCTGTGGAATACCTCCAAAAGGCCGGAGTTTTGAACGGGAGGCTCATCGGGGTGCACGGGATATACCTGAGCAGAAGAGAGGTTGATCTGTACTCCCGGAGCGGTGCCACCCTCGTCCACTGCTCCCTGAGCATGGCGAAGCTCGAGGGCAGGATAGCTCCGATAATCGAGCTGGAAGGGCGGGGGACCAACATAGCCCTCGGCAACGACTCCCCCAATCCCGTTGGGCTGATGGACATGTTCACGGAGATGCGCTTCGCCGCGGTTCTCAACAAGGTCTGGAGGAAGAGGACGGACGTCGCCAGTGCCGAAGAAGTTTTCCGCTGGGCGACCGTCGGTGGGGCAAGGGCACTTGGCTTGAAGGCAGGATTGATAAAGCCGGGCTACCTGGCGGACCTCGTTCTGCTGAACGCGAGAAAACCGCAGTTCCTCCCCGGTGAGAATCCCTGCTCTCACGTAGTTTACTCCGCGAGGGGAAGCGATGTGGAGCTGGCCGTGGTGAACGGGGAGGTGGTTTACAGGAACGGGTTGTTCACGAAGATTGGAAAAACGCTGGAGGAGCTCTGGGAGGAGGTGGGGCTCAGCTAGAGGGCCTTTCCTGGGCTTTCTTTACTATCAGCTTCACGCCATCGACGTCGATGACCTCAACGACGTCGTCTATCTTCAGCTTCTCGTCCTTCTCGGCGAGCGCTATCCACCTGTCGCCCTCGAGCTCGACGATGTAGTGGTCTTTACCAATTTCCACTACTTTTCCACGCTTGCCCTTCAGCTCGAAGGTGTACTTGCCCTCTCCTGCGTCTTTAACGTCCCTCCTGATGTACCTCGCCACCACGATGTAGGAAAGGAGCGCCGCTATGAGTGCCATGACGAAGCTCTCCGTGAAGCCGACCCCAAAGCCCATCAGCAGGCCGAGGACTATCATGGCAATGCCTATCGGCGTTATGAAGGCCGTCACCATCATGTCGAGAACTACCACGATGAGCCCGAGTATGAGAAGGGAAATTGGAAGGATGTCCATGGCCACCACCGCTAAAAAATGGTGGGGAGGGCTTTAAGCCTTTTCCGCCTCCGATGCATTACTGCCCTGGCTCTCCGGTGCAGGGGGCTTTGGCTCGGGGAGCGGTGTGTCCTTGACCTTTTGGAGTATCCTCAGCAGGCCGATGAGCGACTCGGTGTCGTAGGGGACGATGAGGTTGCCGTACTTGGCCAGCTCGGGCATCTTCTCGATGTACTGAAGGGTCAGATACTTCTCGTCGGCCATCTGGAGCGCCTCAAGGACCTTCCTTATCGCCTCTGCCTGACCCTCGGCGACGAGTATCTGCCTCTGCTTCTCACCCTCGGCCTTGAGTATCGCGGCCTGCTTCTGACCTTCGGCCTCCTTTATGGCGCTCTCCTTCTTACCCTCAGCGAGGAGGATCATTGCCCTCTTCTCACGCTCTGCCGTCATCTGCTTCGCCATGGCCTCCTGGATGTCCTTCGGCGGATCTATGCGCTGTATCTCGACGCGGGTTATCTTGACACCCCAGCGGTCGGTTATCTTGTCAAGCTCCTCGCGCAGTTTGGCGTTGATGATATCCCTCCCGGAGAGGGTCTCATCGAGCTCCATCTCACCTATGATGGCACGCAGGTTTGTCTGGGCGAGCTTGATTATCGCCATGAGGAAGTTGCTGACGTTGTAGGCGGCCTTAACGGGGTCCATTATCTGGTAGTAGACGACGGCATCGACCGTTACGACGACGTTGTCCTTACAGATGACCTCCTGGGGCGGCACGTCGACGACGTGCTCGCGCATGTCGATGACCCGGACGCGCTCCATGAAGGGGATTATGAAGTGTATTCCCGGCTCCAGAATCCTGTTGAACTTTCCGAGCCTCTCCACGAGTCCCTTCTGGTATGGCCTTATCACCTTAACGCTCAGGAGCAGCAGTATCAACAGAAAAACGCCGACGATAACCAGAGCCGCAGCCGCGAAGCTCATTACCATCGCCTCCAGTTAGTTCTCAAACTTAAAAAAATTGAAGTTCTTATAAGGATTTCTATTGGGTGGGGGAACTGTCTAGGGTATGTTGGAGGACAAAGTATTTTCGTTTTTGCCTAAAAATAAAATGGGGCCCATTGGATTTCAGTTAGAGGCCTCTTTTTCAATCTTGTGTAACAAAATCCTTAGAGAGTCGATAAACCCCTCAGGTATGAAAAGGCTTTCCTGGATAAATACTTGCACCTGCCGTATTGCCTCTTCAAGTTCCGCTCTGTGTTCCCTAGTGAAAGGCAATAGGTCATAGAGCGTATTCAAGACTTCCTCTTTATCGTTGATTCTCGCTGAAAGTATCGCGTTTTGGACTAGCAGTCTCAGGAGTTCTGAATTGAGCCTCCTAACTTCAAGCTCGTCCATTGTTTTGGTTATCGTATCTTTTGTGAGCTTAAGGCTCTCCTTAAGTTTCTCTTTTTCTTTGATGAGCTCTACCAGCCCCCTAAATTCCTCTAAGAATTCATCTAGGCTTTGATATCTCTGTTCTTTCTGCTTTGCAAGAAGCTTTTCAAACATCCTGTCATACTTAGCCAGAGTTAGGTTGTATGAGGACGGCGGCTTAGGCTTTATCCCAGGGTTTGTAATCTTTGCCAAAACAACAACGTGGGAACTTCCCCCATAGGGCAATTTCCCCGTCAGAAGCTCGTAAAGAATCACTCCAAGCTGGTATATATCGGTTCTGTGATCTGTATGACCGTAGGTCTTTTCGTCGATCTGCTCCGGGGCAGCGTAAAGCGGTGTTAACGCTTTCGTGGTTGTGGTCGTGCTTTTTGACCCGACCTTGGCCAGTCCAAAATCGGTTATCTTTGGTGTCAGGTCACTCTTGAGAAGGATGTTCGAGGGCTTCAAATCTCTGTGATACACCTGCTTTGCATGGGCGTGTCTGAGGCCTTCCGCGATTCCTTCGATGAACTTTAATGCAAGTTCTTCGTTGACCGGTTTTGGGTAGTTATCCAAATCCCTGATGAGTTTTCCGTCTAGGATGTATCCTTCAATGAACTCAATTTCAAGGTGGGGTATCGGCTCCTCAAACGCATTGTACAGTTTAACTATGTTGGGATGGTCGAGGAGCTTCCAGGCTTTAACTTCCTTGGTGAAGAACTTCTTGGCTTTTTCATTGGTCAGGAATACTTTCAGGGCGATGATTTTCTTGTCTTTCTTTCTCTTGACTTTGAACACTTTGGCGAAGCCGCCCTCACCAAGGAACTCCAGGGGTTCATATTTTTTCAGCAGCTGGTGGGGAAAGTCCGGTACCAGGAGTATTTTCCTACGTTTTCTGGTGAGGAGTAATGTTATCACCAAAAGTCCGAAGATGGAAGCACCGGCGTAAGGGAGATACGAAGTAGTGGTAGTAGAATAGATGTGTGCGGGGGAAGATTGAAGAGATGTTTGGGTCGGCAAGGGGACTAGTGTAGCGTTTATAGTTAGCGTTTTTGCAGGTTCTACTGTTATGTTCTGAGAGAAGACTTTGTATCCCTCAACTTTAACTTTGAGGGTGTGGTTGCCAGCTGGGAGTTTGTATTCTTCTATCGGCGTTTTTCCAATGGGTTGTCCGTCAAGGTAAACATTCGCCCCCTGAACCTCCGAGTATACATTAAGGAAAGCATAAATTGAAGAAAGATTTGCAGTAATCCTCAGTTCTTTCCCGGGTTCTACTGTAATATTTTGAATAGATGAGGAATATCCCTCTTTAGTCACTCTAACCGTGTGAAATCCGATAGGGAGCTTGTAATTTTCAATTGGAGTGGTGCCTATTTTTCTGTCGTCAATGAATACTTCTGATCCTAGTATGTTTGAGCTGACATTGAGAATTCCAAATTGAGGGATTAAAGATACAGTGATATTTTTAATCTCCCCTGCTGACAGGTATACTGTAGTTGTGTATGGAGAATATTCCCCTTTCTTTATCTCAATTGTATGATATCCTGGGACTAGTTTGTAGTTGCTCAAAGGCGTTGTCCCAGCGTATTCCATGTCAATATAAACTTCAGAGTTTGTTGGTGAAGAATAAATGTTTATATAACTATATTTGGGAGTTAATGTTACTGAAATTACTTTGAGTTCTCCCGGCGATATCGTGACGTTGGTTGTGTAGTTGCTATAGTTTTCTAAACTTAGTATAGCCCTGTATACAGACACTGGGAGATCAATAGTTAGTGGTGTGCGACCCATATACGTGCCGTTAATATACACCTTTGCACCTGTGGGATGAGACAGTAATTTGAGCGTCCCTTGGGCAGTGTATGAATATTGAATTTTTTCCATTACATCCCATGGTTTCAACTGACCATTCACTCTTTTTACGGTGATGTTGACGTTAGAAGTTATAAGAGGCAACTGCTTTATAGTCAGATTTGAATCGCTACTTTGGGCAGTAGCTGCTCCACATATGTTACAATTTGGCAGATCCCCATCTGGTGGTACATGCAAAATCCAACAATCCAAATTGTGGACACCAAAACTATTGGAGTATCCCGCTATAATGATGCTCTTATCTGGGAATATGGCAACACTCTCTGCCCCCTCACTTGATTGTGCTCCATATGTTTTTTGCCAAATTATATCACCATTTTCATTGATTTTTAGAAGCCAGACGTCATACAGTCCTATCCCGAAGCTATCAGAGCTCCCTGTAACGATAATCTCTCCTGTAGATGTAACTGCAGCATCTGAGAAATGATCGTAACTTGGCCCTCCGTAGGTCTTTTGCCACAATATCTCTCCATCGAGGCTTAATTTGACAACCAACCCATTTTCTAGAATCGTTCCAATCGCTCCATCTTCTGGTCCACTTTCAAAGCTATTAGTATTTCCAACAACGATGATGTTATTGTCAGGAGTTAACAAAAGAGCGGATGGAGAGTCATACCGTGGACCTCCATAATTCTTTTGCCATTTAACGTTTCCGTTCTCATCAAGCAGGGTAATCCTTATGTCCTCGTTACTGTTTTTGGTATAAGTTTCACTGGCAATAACAATGTCTCCAGTTGGAAGAGTGAGAACGCCAATACCGCTAATATTGTTTACCCATATTAGATTCCCCATACTGTCTATTCTCATTGTAAGTGATCCCGTTACTATGATGTCACCATTCTGTGTCACGGCAAGTCCATTGACCTTATCGTCATGAATCTCTCTACCATAGGTCTTTTGCCACTTAATATTTCCTTTGGAATCCAGTTTAAGAACCCATATCTCGTATTCGTTGATATCCATATCATCAACGAATCTAAACTGACCCGCTACAACAATGTCTCCGTTTGGTGCAACGCTGACAGCAGTAGCCGTGCTACTCCACGCCATTTCGTAGAATTTTGCCCAAATAACATCCCCCTCTGGGGAGAGTTTCATTATAAACGGTTTATACTCGGTCAGAGATTCATGATGTTCTCCAACTGCAATTATGCTGCCATCTGATAGTATAGCCACGTCATTAACTCTATCATAATTATCTTTTCCATATGTTTTTGCCCAGTAATAATGGATAGAGCCTTCATTCGCTTCTGAAAAGTTTACAAGCATCAGTTCTAAAAAAATGAGGAGGCCTAACAACGTATTTATATATTTTCTTCCCTGCTTTTTCATACTCCAAACTCCTCCGCCCACTTTTCATAGCGTTCGAGCTTTTTCTCAGTTAGGGG
>CAZAKL010000037.1:0-7297 GCA_964486025.1 uncultured archaeon | reverse complement strand
CTACAGGAGAACAATCCGGCCCTAAACGCGGTGGACGGAGCCGCCGTAGTAGCCCACGCTGCCGCAAGGCAGGGAACCGAGGGGTAACGCCCGAGGGTAGCAGGGTGAAGGGCGGCAGGTAAGCCCTGCGCTGTAAAAAAAAAGATCCGCATATCCTTACGCCCTGCCCTTGGTTTCCCCGACCAGGGGCAGGGTGTTAGGCTCCTCCTTTTTTAAGGAGGTATTAAGGAGGTAGGGATGATGCGACGTTCAACTGCTGCAGCAATATTAATGAGGAAAGAGGTAGAGTATCTTGGCGGTTACCTTTCCCACCGTCTCAGGTCGTATAGTAGCCTGGAAGAATTGCTTCAGGACGTCAGGAGGGTATTAGCAGAAGCGCAAAGCGGTAGTTGCAAGAGGGTTATTCCTCCTTCAGAAGCAGATGCGTGGGTGAGAAAGGTGGCAGAAAAGGGTTGGCCTCACGGAGTGGACTTGATCGCATGTGGTGGCGGAGTTAGCGAAAATTATCCTGGTTCAGCAAGAACAACGCTCTTCGGGCTTAGAGCTGCAAGAGGGTATAAAGGGATCTACGCTTCCGTGCAGGCTGAAAGAGTAAGGGCACCTCGCGTATATTGGACGAAGCCCTTCTGGATTAAAAAAACTTGGGATCCGCTCAAAGTTTTGATGCCGATGCCCATCTCTGACGAAATCCTTGATGTCGCTTGGTTCCAGCTTGTCGAATACTGGTGGTATGCATTCGAAAGGGAGGTAGGGATCCCAAAACAAGTGATGCGCGAAATGGGGAGAGAGCTTCCTGCTGAGTCTGTTCGCTCAATTTTGAACGAGGCTTTTCGAAATAAGGTTCCCGCCCCCCGGCGTCTTGCCAGGTTCCTGCGTGAGCTTATCCGGAGTGGTGACTTGACTACACGCAGCGCCACGATTGTGTTATGATAACTAAATTGGACAGGTATCAATGGAGTTATGAAGACTGGAGACCCCTCCTGCAAGCGCTAAAACGTCCTAATACGTATAGGTATGCCCTTCTTGCCCCTGAACCGAAATACAAAACTCTCCATCAACGCAAAGGGCGAAGTTTCGAAACTCCTTTTGGATGGTTGCATTTATCAAAAGTGCCACGGGAAGGGCATGTTGATTTAACGAAGGGAAGCATCCGAGTAGGACCTCTCGTTCTTTATGTGAATATGAGGACAGGGAGGATCCAGCAACAGGCAAATAGGCAATGGGTGAGAGGTAAACTAAAACTCGCAAGGGCAGCTTCTCGTCCGTATTGGAAGGGTTCCTACCGCCGCTCGGTAAAGGAATATCTTGCGTTTCTGAATGCCCTTGCTTGGGATGTGCAACGTTGTGTTGACTCAGGGGTATTCATCCAGGGACCCACCGTTTCAGCTTTTAACTCAGAACTGCGCCGCATCGCTATCCGAACACTCACATCGGTATATGCCATACCATATGGGCAGGCCAAGCAGCTCGTTGAGAAATATCTACATAAGGTGGTTTTTAATCGTCACAAGCACAACACGCACAAATCCGGCTAACTTTTCACAATAACTACAAAATTAACAACAACTTGCAAGCGATCTCGTAGAATTTTTTCTGAGCGATTTTAGAAATTTGGCAGGTATAAAAACCTTACCTTGGTGTAGAAAACGTCTCAGAAGGCTTCATTTTGGGTCGCCTATTTCCTCGTTTTTCAATTTTCTCTCGCAAAACTGGAACACTTTGGGCAAATCTGCAGGGTTCTGCTCAAAGCGCTTTCCGAGTCCTGCAAGCAATATCGGAAGCCGGATTTTTGCAGTGAGGTCAACGTATTTATCTTTGTATCCTTGGATTTCTTCTAATAGCTTTTGCTTCTCCTCCTTAAGTTGCTTATATCTCTGTTTTAACTGCTCTATTTCTGCATTGCGTGCTTTGATGGCCTTCTGGAGGGAAGTAAGTTGGTTGAGTAACCCCCTGTGTTTGCGTTCAATTAACTCGCTTGCCAAATGGGTAGCTATTTCAAATTCAGCCTCCTGTTTTCCTTCCTGTTTTCCTCTTTCGTAGCCAGCTTTGTATGCCCTATCTGCTTGGGCTTTTAAAGATTCTTTTAAAGATTGAATCTTTTGCTTAGCGGTTTCTTCAATCCTTATCTTCTCGGTTTTAAGGGACTTGCATCTCATCAAAATAAAAAAAACTCCTACGCCAAATACGAATAATGGTAAAAAAATCTTCCAAGCTGGCAAACAGATATAACTATCTTGACTGCGGATAAAACATATCAGCATATTATTTCCTCCCCTTTTCGCATGCGCTCAATAAGAAGGTTTTCAGTCTCACTAAGAGCTTTTTTGAGGGCATTAATGTCATCACCGAGTAACTCCAACAAGAGTCGCAAGCCTGCTGCAGGGTGTATTGCATCCGTTATTGGATGCAATTCCTCCTTCAAAAGCTCCTTAAGACCATATTGAAGGACCCACTTGGGAGTTCTCTGCCACTCCACTCCAGCTTGCTTTAGCTTCTCGTGCCTTGTGAGATCATCAGGCAAAACAAGTATATTCGCCACTTTTCTCATTCTAAGAGAATCGGTTGAGAAAAACTTCCAGATTTTCCAGCGGTTTAGGCGGAGTCCTTGATAAACAGTGTGCTTCCGCCCAAATATGTTGCGACGATCACGGATAAAACCCTCTTCCTCAAGGATAGATGCATACTTTTCTGCAGGTAAGGTATGCTTACCCATGATTTCGCACCATGTTGCATACACCAGGTGTAAATCCCTTGCTGTCACCTCTCCAGTCGGATCCCGCTCGCACATCTCATCAAGAAACTGATATATGTTAATGGAAAGCCTTTTATACCGCTCCCGCCGTGCAGCAGCGCTCTCCCTGAACTTGTGTGGATATCGCCGCATCAGTCTTAAAAGTCGTATCAGGAAGGAACCAAGGGCATCTTTTTCACCCGCTTCCATAGCTGTTTTAAGCCTCTCAGGAAGGTATTCATCCCTGGGTTTTATGCGCCACTTTTCGGTAGAGGGAACGGCCTCCTTGTCCTTAGACGTGAACAGGTAAGGAAATTCAACCACTATGAGTCGTCGCCAGATCGCCAGTGTCTTGTCCTCGAACTGAGGCAAATGGTTCGTCGCAAATACTAGTGTAGCATAATTCCTAAACTTGAAGGGGTCTCGAAACTTCCGCTCTGCCGAAATTGTGTCGCCTGAAACGAGCTTCTTGAACAGATCCGTATGCTTTATGCCTTGATAAGAAAGCTCTCCTGAAAAGTTAACCAACTTTCCACAAAGCTCTGCCACACGGAAGCGTGCCAACTGGTGATCTGCAAGCTCATGCAAAGAGACAGAAGAAATGTTCTCTACACCCACTAAGGGCTTCAAAATATGCTCCACAAATACAGTTTTTCCGTTCGCTCCCGCCCCAATAAGAATATATGCAGTTTCGAACTCTGTGCCCGTATATATGCTTTGGGCTAAAAGCCTGAGAAGCTTGAACAAATCCTTCTTATCAACCACATCCTGCATGAACCCCCACACAGTAGGAAAATCCTTTACACTTCGCTTTCCTAACCATGTAAAAGGCAGCTTGTGGCGAAAGTAAAATTCAGGGGAATACGGGAGAAGTTGCAGCGTATCTATATGCACCACTCCATTCCGGACTGGTATGTATTCTTTCCTCGGTTGCGGGAACTCTCCCTTAAAACTTGCAGCCTTGACGAGATCTATCACGTTCTGAATAAACGCCCGGTTTCTCTTTTTTGGGGGAATCATACCCGTTATCGTGAGCATGTATGCTAACCAATCTTCGGCATCATCTCTCCAGATCCCTTCTTCCTCGTCGTAGCGCCAAAGGGGTGACTTCATACCCTCAGACCAAAACTTAAAGTGCTTCAACAGCTGCTCAGCATATGGCCAGTGGTGGGTGGCGGGGTGTGCTTCCCATTCTCCGTTCTTGTTCTGGCGCCATTCAACCGGGGTAGCCCAGGGGTCCTTATTATCTTCACCTTCTTGTTCCTGTTCCTCAGGCATGTATGCGTGAATTTTGCCCCTGGATTCCTGAATATCCACCTTGAAGCCAGGGCATCCCTTCGTGCCTGTGCAGCAGTTCCTTTCTATGGGAAACTCTGCATTTTTCGCCATTAGGATAGAGCAGCTGGCATACCTCTCCCTCTCATATGTATGGAACCAGTTTGCTTCCCTCATCGTTATCTCTTCATCGCCAAGGAGGGTGAGAACGGGAGAAATTAATTCCCATCCTACATCAGGAGGGATATTCATGTTCCGGAATACTCCTGCTACACCATTTAACAAGCGGTTCCTTTGACCTTCCTCCCACTGCATGAATGCGGCTAAAACGCAAGGGGGAGCTTTCCGCGAGATAGGCAATAAGAGCTGAATTACCTCGTTGTTGCGTGCCGTCAACTCTCCAAATCGATACACCCAGTCCCAGTTCTCCTTAAACTCCTTCCCACTCCACAGATATGTCCTACAACGGGGAAAGCCTTGCGCCAGTCCGTATCCGGGCATCCATACGCCTACAGGACCTTTTTTAGGAAAACATTCAATGTTGAGCTGAACACCCTCTGGAACCTCAATTATCCCCAATGCAAGTATGGCTTGCTTTATGTCCTGTATTAACTTAACGGCCTCTCCCAAGGGGATCTTTAACGTATGGAAAATCCAGATATGGAACCCCTTACCCTTAGACTGCTCCACCACAGGAACAAGTCCTATGCGGTATAAGGCTTTCACAATGCGGAATAAGCTCACCCCGAATGCTTCAAGAACCGGAGAACTCGGCTTAAAATCCAGATCCAGCGCCAAGAAGTGGGTGTTGACAGGGGGATCTCCAACAACAGGAACAATGCCTATGCGTGCCTGCCCTTCTATGTGATCACGAACCTTTTGAAAGTGCCCTGGCCTAATGTCAAGAGTTTGTATTTTTCCCTCATCGTTAATCAATATCTTCGAGGAGTTTGCAAGAAGCCGGGTGTATAGACCCTCAAGAGCCTCTTGCACAGAGGGCAAGCTTGTGGCACTCATTTTTACACCCCTGTTGTGTTGTCGTTATCTCGCCTGCAATACTAAGCGGTGCCCTCAGCAGGGCACTGCTGTATCTCATCCAGCCTCCTTCGCAATATTACATACGGGTTCTCCCCTGCCCTGATCAGTTCAGCTGCCACCCTGATTATATCACGCGCTGTATACTCTGTTTCGATCTGCCAAAGCTTCAGGGTCTTCAAGTCTTCTTTCGACACCGTTACGCTTATCCTTTTTATCTCTTTCTGCTCCATACCTACACCCCCTGTTGCGTTGGTTACTTATCTTATAGCGCCAAAGGTGTGTGGTGTCAACCTCTTCTCTTCATTTTTTTACTTCACCGCATTGTCGCATTTCCTCATTGCATTTCACTGGACACCCCTCTCCTCATTTAAAGAAAAAAAAGTAACCCCTCATTTTCGTATCAGACTTTAGGAAAAAAGGGTGTCCATCCACTTGCAATGTTACATTGTTGCAATTTAACAATGTGTTCGCCTTCTCCCCCCCCCTTGGCGCATAGTATTTTGGGAACACGGCACGTGACACTTGCCTACGGTTCCGAGAATGTGGTATAGAATAGGTAGCTGTGTGTTTCGTTGTAGCAGGAGCCTAACAACGGGATATGCGGATCGAGGACGAGGCAGGTAGCGGTGTGGGGAGCCGCTACCAAGGCGGCAATGGCAATAGGCACCGTTTCCGCCGGTGGAGCGGTTGGGGGGGACCGCTGTGAAGCCGGAAGGGAACGGCTATATACACGGGGGATGAGCCGAGTCATTGCCGCTGAGTGCCGGCGCAGGGTGAGGCTGGAGAGCCGGATGCGGTTAATAGCCGCCTGTCCGGTTCGGGGTGGGGCCCCCTGAGTCGTGCCAACGGAGCACGGCGAAAGGGGTCTATCACCACACCTTGGCGCTGGAGCACGGCCGCCCAGAGCCGATACGGGAAGCGGGTGAAAGTCCCGCCGTCCCCTGCCCGGGGAAGAGGCCTGCGCTGCGGGAACAGCCGTCTGCCCCCACAGGCGGCTGGGCCTAAGGGCAGCGTTAAGTGTCCGGTCAAACGGCCGGGCTAAAGGTAAGCCACACAGGGCAAAGCCGGTTAGGAGCCGGTTGAACAGGCGCAGAAGTCCGGCAAGGGAAATCCGGCGGCCAGGGGGAGCTTCCGTGTTCCGCCCCCGGTTAGGGCGCTCCTTAAGGAGTAGCCGGTCCCCGAAAGGGGATAAGCCTTGCCGGGTGGAGCCTGTGCCCTCCCTGTGGCGAATGCCCGTATCGGGACCTGGGGATCCACCGCGGCAGCTCCCCAAAGGAGCTGTGGGTGTGCAGGGTTAAAAGCCCTGTCCAGCCGTGCAGGAGCTGGGGTGAAAGCCTGCACGGTCCGGGTAAAAACTCCTGTAGGTTCCCCCAGCCTACAGGAGAACAATCCGGCCCTAAACGCGGTGGACGGAGCCGCCGTAGTAGCCCTCTCCGGCTATGCCGGGTTAGCACAGGGTAATGCCTGTGCGAGCGGGTGAAGGGCGGCAGGCAAGCCTAACGCCGATTATATGGCTCACCTGTCCTTAGCTCCGCCTGTCCTGAGACCCACAGGGCAGGCGGAGCCGTTAGGCTCCTCATTTTAAGATTCGGAGGGAGAAAGCTGATAAGGAAACTGCACAGGTATAAGTGGAAGACAGAAGATTGGTATCCGCTTCTACAAGCAGTAAAACACCCCGCCAACAAATACCGGTATGCCTGTCTGTCAAAAAAGCGACTCTTCAAACACAGCAGCTACGGTGCCAAAAGTTTTGAGACTCCCTTCGGATGGCTTCACCTATCCAGAACTCCACGAGAAGGCTTTGTGGACCTGAAGAAGCAAACACTCAAGGTTGGTCCTATTCTGCTGACCTGGAATCCTGTAAAGGACAGGATACGCCTACAGGTAAACAGGGACTGGGTAAGAGGAAAACTGAAACTCGCCCGGGCTGCTTCAAAGCCATACTGGAAAGGTTCCTACCGCCGAAGCAAAAGAGAATACCTCAAATATCTGAGCACCCTCAGCTATGATGTTCAGAACGCCATAGACGACGGACTTTTCATCTATCCGGACACCATAAGGGTATTCAACCAAAAGTTAGAAGCCCTTGCAGTAAGAACCCTGTGCTCTGTGTTCAAGACTAAGAGAAAGCAGGCTAAGCAAGAAGCTAAAAACTACATACACCACCTTACGGATAAGCCTCTGGTCTAACCAGACTCAAAAATACCTCTGAGATTCATTCTCAGCCTCTCTGAGGCACATTTCCGTCTCGGG
>CAZAKL010000036.1:0-7370 GCA_964486025.1 uncultured archaeon | reverse complement strand
TTAGAGCGGTGCTGTTTGCCGATCCCTCCTCATCCCTACCATCGGAGAAAAGGAGAATAAAAAGCTTGCGGTTATCGTTTCCCTTGCATTCTCAACGCCTCCAGCAGTGCCTCTATGGCCCGGCGTCTTATCTCTTCGCTGTATGCTCCTGCCCTCGCTTGGTTTTCCAGGGCCTCGCGCCAGTCTACTCCGTCCTCGAAGAACTTTACGTCCACGTCGTAGCCCCGCTCTTTGAGGATGCGATATACCTCAGCTCCATGCAGGGCGCCCATTACTGCCGTGACTCTTTTGCCCCCCTCCAGATGCCTTATGATTTCCTCCGCCATTGCCCTGTTCCTCTCGGATATCGCTTGCAGCAACCCTCTAGCATCTCCCTTTGCCAGCGCCACCACGTGCTTGGACGCAGCCTCTGCGGGCTCCAACCCCTTGAATTCTGCCCCTTGCTTTCTGGCAACCCTTAAGATGTTTGCAGCCTTCACAAGCCCGGTGGTATCGTAGTTCTTGAGCAGGGTTATGACTTCCTTTATCTCCAGTACCCTTCTGTGCAGGTCATCCTTTTCCTTGAGTTTTTCCACCGCCCATTTGTTTCGCTTTGCCATTTTTTGTAATTGCTCCTTTTCTTGGATGAGCTGCCTTTCCATGATTTTTATCGCCTGGAGTGCTCTATCGATGTTCTTCGGATTTTCGTATTCGTGTACGTTATCCGGTAGCCTGTACCTGCTAAGTACGTATCCCTTTTTGCGCAGCTCCCTTACGTGCTCTTCGTATTTGTCGAGAAGCGCTGCGATTCTTTCCATCTCCTCTGACGGCTGTCCCCCAGTGTTTAATATCTCATGAAGCACAACGTCTGGCCTGTGTTTCAGTACTGCCTCCGCCTGCTTTCCAAAATCTCCTATGTACGTGTGGTCATCCAGAATTAGCTGCACCCGGCCCTTCTTTCTTTCTCCCTTTAGGCGTTCCCTCAGCTCCCTGAATGCCAACTAAGACCACCCGGGGTGCTGCCTCGCTATGAAACTTTTCAGCTCCTTGAGCGACATTCTTTCGATTTCCTCTGGCGTGGGCGGCTCAGCCATTCTCAGAAAGTGCTCTGCCCTTGCACGCATGTACACGTCATGGAATTTCTTCGCGAGCTCGGGGTTTTCCTTGATTTTCTTTATGGCGTCGAGCATGGCTTTGTGGACGACGGTGGGAGACACCCTGTTCTTCACAATGTCCTCGTGCATTTTTTCAAAGGCAGCTCTGGCAAGCTCTCTGCTCCCCGCCACTTCGTGAATTCTCTGCAAAGCCATCCTCGCATTGGATACTTTCATTCCGCCCTTTACCATCCAGTACAACGTTCGGGTGAGCGTTCTCTTGTCTATCCCCGTTTTTATGGCAATCTCCGCAACGTCTCTCTCCCATCCTTTTCTTCCAGCGGTCGCCGCCCCTGCCCTTGCCTTCTCGAGCATTGTCTGGGTCGCGGCGGCGCTACCAGGGACTAACTTCTCTCTAATCACCCGGATGGCTTCTTTGCCCGTTCTTGCTGCGAAGGGTAGTCCGGTTTCTTTCATAAACCGCCCGGCTTTCTTCGCTGCGGGTATTCCTCGTTCCTTTGTAATCTGCGCTGCACGCCTGTTTGCCCTAACGAACGCCGCGAACGCCACTGCGAGCGACCTCTGTGCCTTCGGGGCAAGGGTCTGCCTTGCGAACTCTGCAGCTATGTATGCATGCTCCTTTGCTTTAGGGGCAATTCTGTTTTTTGCGAGAGCAAAACCCTTCTCAGCACCCTTCTTTGCAAAGGGGACAGCCTTCTTTGCCTGTTCGTGGAGTATGGAGAGTCCGCTCTTCATTTTCGGGGCGCCCCTCTCCCTGAGAAATCGAGCCATTTCTCGCAACCGCGGCATGTGGAAAGAAGGGACCGGTGATTAATAAATGTTCTCTCTGTTCTTTCCCAGCACGAGTCGCTGCGTTTTGCCGTCTTTGCCTGCTATCGTCACTATAATCGGGTGATTCTTGTTACCCACGTGGCGAATTACGATTATGTGTTTGTCTCCCATGGGAAGGACTTCCACCATCCCGTGTATCCGTGATACTGTTTTTTGCGCGTCCCTTTCGTCCATAATTGTTAATTCAGGCGATTTGTTGTTTTCTCTGACCACAGTGTACGGTAATATAAGGTGCCTGCCAAAGACCGCAGCCACCTTTCCGAGGTAGCGCTTTCGCGAGCCGACATCCTTTGCGCCCTTTGGGAGCACAGCAGTTATAATCGTGTTTTCATGCGGTATGGCTGAAATTGTCAGCAGGGGGTCTTTATCGCCTGACAGATGGACTGCGATACCTTCCAGTTTTTCCCATGCCTCGCGGGGAACGGTTATTTTCAACTCGTGAATGCCGTGGTCCCTTAGGTTCTCATGAAGGTATTTTTCGTATTCTGTGCCCACTATGCGATTGAGATGCTCTTCAGAGAGAACCCCACGTATTTTTCTTACATACTCTTCTCGGAGCACCTCGCTACTGAGCGGGATTTCTTTAACATCAATTTTTAGCCGGTTCAATGGGTTCCGTTCTGCTTCTGACTGCGTTTCCTTTGCTACCAGCGCCGTTTCTTTCGTTCTTGGCTTCGGTTCCTCGCGTCTGAAGAACCTTCGGAATCTTTCCAGTACCATCACACCACCGTATATACTTGGCATTCCTCGGATATATACTAACTGGGTATTGGCATATCTTTCAGTCCGGTAACGCAGGCTTTCCTACGAGTATCGGCGGGCTGTAGCTCCAATCCTCTATCTTTATCCTTGCCAGTACCTTGAAGCTTTCTTCATCCACCGACGCCACTTCCGTATCTGAGAAGAGGTACAGATACTTGTTCACGTATGCGGCCCTCCGCGCGCTGCTCTCGAAAGTTATAACGTTGTTCGTTGCGAATTTCTTCCTCCTCACGCCGAGGAGGTAGTAGCTGTTTCCCGCAGGTATTGCGATAACCCTTGCTTCGGGGTCCCACAGGAACGCGTGGTGGGTGGATAACACATCGCTCCACCACGCGTCCATGTAGTACGTGTCCAGCTCCTCCGGGTTTTCCGGGTCCGAGACGTCGAAGAGCGATACCTTGACCTTTCCCCTGTCGTTCTTGCCCACACCTACCATCAAGTTCTTTCCGATGGGGTGGAGGTAAGTGGAGTACCCGGGTATCTTCAAAATGCCATCGACACGTGGGTGCTCCGGGTCGGAGAGGTTTACAACGAGGAGCGGGTCCGTCTCCCTGTACGTCACCACGTATGCCTTGTCCCCCATAAATCGCACTGCGTATATCCTCTCTCCCTCTTCAAGACCCTCTAACTTTCCTACGATTCTCAGCTTCTTGTCAAGCACGTATATGTTGTTTCCTACGTGGTCTCTCCAGTTATATGTGACCGTTGTAGCGACTCGCAGGTATCCGTTATACTCGTCCATCGCCCACTGATTCAATAGGTGCCCGGGAACCGTTCCACCCGCCACAACGTCTAGATTGTCCAAGTTGAATACTGCAATTCCCGTTTTGTCCACTAGTTCTGGGTGTTTTTCGATGTACTTCTCCAAGCCCTTTTGCATTTCCGAGTATAGCTCTGCGCTGGCGTTTTCATCCAGTTTTCTGATATACTTTTCCAGCGTTTCCACAATCTCCACTACTTTCGCCTTCTTACCGATATCGTAGCCCCAGACCTTCTTTATGTGCTCTACCACGTCGCTGGGCAGGTATTTCTCTCCTTCGTCGATGATGAATCTCGCAAACACCTCGCTTTGGTCGGACCGTATCCTCTGGGCGAAGTATATGCCGTTCTCAGACATGTATACCGTTGTATCGTATGTCCCTGTTGTTGCCGCACTCGCCTCTATTTTCCCGCTTTTCGCATCAATCTTCAGAATTGTGTAGGTTGTCTCCTGTGGGATGGGCATTATCGGATGGTAGTAACGGTTACAGGGAATAACAACACCCTTTGCGGCGAAGTACGGGCATTTGAGACCCCATTTTCGCGTAACAACGTATATTTTCCCTTTGTATGCCCTTGCATCCACATACGTTCCGTTAAATTCTACATCCCATATCTTCTCTGCCTTTTCACCGGAAACGTCGTAGCCTTCCATTCCGTTCCACGTTATCACAACGAGCGTGTTGCCGTCCAGTAATAGAGTGCCCCCGTCACCGAGCTTGCCGACGAGGTTCAGTTCCTCCGGCGGCCAGATGTCTATTACCTTCACGCGGTTGCGGGAAGAGAAGAACGCGTACTTCCCGTTAATCTTCAGAATGTCAGGCTCATCTATGCCCACTACCTGCACGTTCGTCTTGGAATACCGCTCTACGTTCGGGGTTTGGCTTTTCGTAGGTCCTTCTACGGGAGAAACGCTCTCCTCAGCTGAGTAGCCTTCGGACTCGGAGCCTATTGCGGCCACCGGTGCACTCACAGCCTTTATTGCTGCGGTGCTTGTGGCAGAGTACTCTGTTGGATAATATCCCCCCGATTCAAATTCCTTCAGCTCCTGGGAGCTTTCCGTGGGTACGAGTGCGAAATCCGATTTTTCAACACCGCCTACCCCCGAAATGGCGTGAAGTACCGCGATGGTTGCTGCGAGGAATGCAAGAACTGCCACACCTACAAGGAGCGTGTTGTCCATGCAGAAAAAGGGAAGAGGGGAATTATATAGCCGATGGTTTGCTTTCTCTAATCTCTCCCTCGTTCTCCTCCCACGTCAGTATTGTGTGCGTGTACGTCCCGTCCTCCTCCGGTATTCCCCTGCGTATCTCCGAGACGTGGGCGTGCTTGGCCCCGAGGGCGTGGAGTATGTAGTCCACTGCCTTCTCCGGGTCGGAATCTCCGCAGGTATATACATCTATGGCGGCGTATCCCAACTCTGGCCAGGTGTGGATGGATATGTGCGACTCTGCGACGATAAGGGAGCCCGATACCCCGCTAGGGCTGAATCGGAAGAAGTACGACGCCTTTACAGTCATTTTTGCCGCTTTAGCCGCATCCTTGAATATCTGCTCTATTCTTCTCGGGTCTGACAGAATCTCCTTGGAGCAGCCCGCTGCCTCTACGACGAAGTGCGTCCCCTCGGTTCCAACTACTGGCTCCATATTGTGTTACGGGAATGAATATTATTTTAAGGGTTTATTACCAGCAAGGACGGCTGTTTTTCCCTTAAAATTCGGAATATGAGTATGGGCGGGGCGTTCGCCCCGCCGGTCTACACCCCCTACCTTTCCGCACGGTTTCAGAGAAAGAAGCACCACCGTGCGGACAGCCCACTTTATGCATTAATAAGAAGGTGCAAGGACGGGCGCATCAGATATGTATGGGCTGTCCGCTGCATTGCAGTATTTTCTATACGTCCACCTTTATTAACCCTTGTCGTAACCGCTGGTGGTGAATCATCGCTTTTATTCTCCTCCCTTCTCTTCCTACCGTGCCGCCACTCCTCTATTTTGAGCCGAGGGTCGGAAGGGCCTTTGCCTACTGTCCCGCATCCGGAGGCGTATTCGAGCTTATGCCTGACGAGTACGAGGTTCTCCTCCGCAAGGACCCTCCCGGGGCGTACAGACACCTGCTAGACCAGATGCGTGCGTATTCCGGTCCGAAGCGGAGCGTCTCTGATTTCATAGGCCACCTGACGTCCATTGGCATCCTCCACGACCGTCTCTCCTTCCCCGTCAACCTTATCCTCGAGCTCACCACCGCGTGCAACCTGCGGTGCGCCCACTGCTATGTGCCTGCCGGCGAGCCCCGTCAAAACGAGCTGGGTACGGAGGAGTGGGTTTCTCTTATTCGTTCCGCCGCATCTTACGCGGTCCGTGTCGTTCTGACCGGTGGAGAGCCCCTTATCCACCCCGGTCTTCTGGACATCCTTGCAGAGGCGAAGAAGCACCGCATGGCTGTCCGCATACTTACCAATGGAACGCTACTTGCGGAGCGTATTGAGGAGTTGTCAGACCTCCTTGACCCCCGTATCGACTCGTTTCAGGTGTCCATCGACGGAACAAAGGAAGTCCACGATGCAATACGTGGCGAAGGCACCTTTGATAAAGCGATGGCTGGTATGCGGGCCGCAATGGAAAGAGGATACGCAGTGGACGTTGCGTACACCGTTATTCCGGAGAACAGAGATGCTGCGCTCTCCCTCTATCGCTCGCTTAAGGGCATTCCCGTCCGCTCCTTCCGCGTTGCGTGGGGCGTCAGTGTCGGCCGCCTTGAGCACTCAGTCTCCTTTTCCTCATTCCTCGACCTTGTCGAAGCGCTTAAGCACGAGTCTGAGTCCGTGGGAATCCCTGTTGCATACGAATCACGCTCTGAGCTCCCCGTAACTCCCGATTCTGTGTATACGTGCCCCGCCGGCGTCTCACAGGTTTTCATTTCCTCCACCGGCGATGTATACCCCTGTCCCCTCTTCAGGTTCCCGGAGTTCCATATGGGCAACGTTCGCTCTTCTGACCTCCTCAGCATCTGGCGTGAAGGGGAGTGGCACAGGCTTCGAAGGAATCTCTCAGGTACTCCCTGCGCATCCTGCCCCCTCTTCCTGTCCTGTCGCGGTGGCTGCCCTGCAAGGGCGTACCTCGTTTCCGGTACTGTGGACGCTCCCGCTCCTGACTGCAGGTGGTTAAATGGTGGCGGTAAGCCTTGATGTCCTCCTCGCCTCCCTCGTTGTTCTCACAATTTTCGGTGTTGCCCTCTACGCTATACTGACGTACTCCGGTATATACGCTACGGAGGCGGAGTATCTCGTCTGTCTGTCCAAGGCTCTCCGCTATTCTGATTTCTTTCTCCGTACCCGCGACGGCATTCCTGTCCTCCGCTCTAACGTTCTCGTGTACGGTTTCGCCGACTGCTCTACCCTTCCGGATGCTTACGCTCGCTTCGCTTCGAAGGGGGTCTCTGCCCGCGTTTGCTGCGACGGTATCTGTGCCGGCCCGGAGGGAGAATACGTCCTGACGCTTCGCCGAACTGTATACTGGCCCGGCCACGGCGTTGTTCCGTTCACAGTCTCTGTCTGCCCTTCTTCATAACCCTTCCCATTTTTACACTCCCCCAAACAGAGAAAGCACTCCTACATATCCCTATACACTCTGGATCGCTTGTCGATCTTCAGTATTACTACGTGTTCTTTTTCGGGGTATACTGCATAAACAACACGAAACTGCCCGAGCCGGATTCTATACGTTCTGTCAGCCCCGGCAATCTTCTTGACGTCGTATCTCCTTGGAAATGCAGATTTCCTCAGATCTTCGACGAGTTCTTTTACTTTCTCCTTCATCTTTCCATCAAGTTTTTTGTACGCCTTTGCTGCGGTGCTTGTAAAGAATACTTTCACTCCAGCACCTCTTCGGCGGGAACGATCTTGCCCTCTTCTACCTCTTTCAG
>CAZAKL010000035.1:0-7756 GCA_964486025.1 uncultured archaeon | reverse complement strand
CCCTAAATTAAATAGAGGAGGGATGATGAACTTAGCCACTCCTGAGGCGTGATGAGCCCAGGCAGGGCTGACCTAAAACCCTTCTCCCCCTATTTCTACGGAATGATGACGAGCCTGCACTGAGCGGTGATGAGCGTGAGCGACGGCTGACCGCCCGCCCCACGTCCTGCCGGGATGAGCACCGGTGTGTAAGCCGGTTCCGTGATTCCCGGTCTGCGGGGGCGGGCACATTTATATATCCTCGCTTCCCAATTCTGGCGTGCTAAAGCATCTGAAGCACCTGTACCTCCTCATAAACGTCCTTCGAGAGATGCAGGCGGACTCGTACCCCATGGATTCTTTCTATCCCCTTACAATGGAGGTTCTCCGCGACGCCATGGCAGATGTACGTTACATTGCCTCTGAGTTTGGCAGGGACTGGGAGGAGGGCGTTAAGATTATATTCTCCGAGAAGCCACGTCTTGCGTCGCAGCTCATTCACATGAACCGTGCTATTACCTCCGGGGAGGTGGATAATCCCATACGCGCCTCTTCCCTTCTTGGAACGGCCTTGCCTCTCTTTCGCGAGTTCTATGCTGTTGTTAGAGAAAAATTAGAGGAGTTTTAGGTGGCCGAAGGCCCGGTCCAGCTTCTCGTCTTCGTCGGGTCCGAATCCCGCCACCGTTATCGTGCCGGGGGCGATTTGCGTGTGCCCCGCGTCCCTGATGATGACGGAACAGAATTCGTCCGCGTGTTTTCTGAAGTACTCGAGAAGCTCTGACTCCGAGCCAACCTTCAGCACTACCTTCTTCGCTCCTTCGCTCTCCCATATGCGCAGCTTCTCAGGGCACCTGTAAGACGCCTTCTTGTAGAGCTCAACCGCCGCATGTGCTACCTGCGCCGCTATCTTTCCTTTTCCCATCCCAAGGTCTGTCCGGACAAGGAATACCATTTTCAAGGCGTTTTCCTCCTTACGTGGCGCTGTAAGTAGTTAATGAATGCGCGCCTTACATCCCTTCTATTTAACGCCTCGATGAGAGCGGAGTATCCATCCTTCGATTCGATTCTCAGGCGAATCTTCCTTTCAAGTATTTCCTGCGGCTTCATTCCCCCTTTTCTGCATCTTCAAGGGTCTTTGCTACCCTTGCGAGGAATCGGAGCTTTCCCGTTAACAAGAATGAATTCCCTTTATAAAACCCTTCTCACATACGTCCCGTCCAGAAGGAATGCGTCGACCGTCTCAAAATCCTTCGCAACCGGTCCGATGAGGTTCTCTGCTCTTGAAACATCTATTCCCGTTATCAGCGGGGAGAATGCGGGGAGGACGACTACGGGCACTCCTTTCCAGCGGGCGAGCAGGAAGACCTTTACCATCTGCCCTCCGAACTTGTGCCTCAGCTGTATTGCCGGGTGAATATGGCCCATTACAGCTACCTTTGCATCGAATACGTCGTCTGCGGGTCGTGCGTGTCCGTGAAGGATGTAAACGTCGTCTATGGTTGTTCCGCTTCCCGGGTAGACCGCCACCCATGGTATAATCTTCTCTATATCACCGTCATGGTTTCCCTTTATTACAAGGAGCTCCCCCTGTGATGAAAGTACTTCGGCGATGCGTCTAACCTCCTCCGCCTCCCGGAGCGTGAAGTCCGGTATGTTGTGCTTGAAGTCCCCGGCAACAATAATGCGTTTCGGCTTTGTTCTCTCCAGTATGCGTTCTACCGCCTCCCCCACCTTCCTCGAAAGTCCAGAGGCCCGCACCCCTGCCCGCCAGTACTCACGCTCTATGCCAATGTGCAGGTCTGCAATGACGAGCGTCTTTCCGATGATGGTTGCCGGTTCCCCCTTAATGAGCTTTACGGGAAAGGACCCTTCCACGGATTTATAAGGTAAGTCCCCCTTTTTATCATGTGATTGATGACCTTGAGCGTCTTGCCAGCAGAATCCTTTCACGTGAAGAGGACAGACGCTCGAAGGCGCTCACCCTCCGGGAGCAGCACCCTGACTTCTTTTTGAAAGTAACTCCTGCCGTCGTTTCTGGCCGCTTTGGAGCTGTTGACGGCGGTCTTTTATCGGAGGAGTATCAGGGGTTTGAGCTCATTGTCGTCCGTGCTGTCGGTGTCCGTTACACCTATTCGGACGGGAAGCTCGTGGGTGTTGACTACTTTCCCTCCCCCATCCCCGACCCCAGACTTTTCACCTACGACATGCCCGTGGAGGAGGAGAACGTGGGGCCCCTTCGGTCCCTGACGCGCCTCCTCGTCGAGATAGGAACTGCCCTGGACTTTGTCAAGAACACAGAGCTTGACTACGTCTTCCTTGACGGCTCCATACTTCCGCAACTTGTCGACAAGCCAAGGGGAAATGCCAACGGTGTTAAGGGGCTGTATGAAGAGGTTCTTGACAGATACAGGAGGCTGTATGCCGAGTGCAGGAAACGGAACGTCGTCCTTGCGGGCATAGTCAAGGACTCGAAGGGAAACCGTGTCGCCTCATATCTTAACGGTCCGCATCTCCGCGATTCCGTCTGGTTAAAGTATGCCATGAACGTGGGGGAGATGACAGTCCCCATTCCCTACGCGGACCGGCCCGAGGACCAGGCAACGCTTCAGGACCTCGGCGAGGAGATTGCCAAGAACGTCTGGATTTTTTACCTCAAGGCATCTGACTACGACCGCCCCTTCCGCGTTGAGTTCTACTCGGACGACCCTTCCCTCGGGAAGCACCTTGCTTCTGTCCTCCTCCCCCTTTCCTCCGTTAACAGGACCTTTACCATCCCGCCCTTCCTCCTCGAGGCGGATATACGTGCTCGCCTCGGCAAGAAGTCCCTCGCTTATGTTCGTGAGTATCTCGAGAAACGCCTCGGGATCGAGTACAACCTATTCAGAATGAGGGGTGCTAACAAGCCGTTTTAGGTGGTATAGATGAAAATAGGCGTTGTTGTGTCAACTGAGGACTCGCCGTCCCCCACACGGGTTGATTTCGTCGTCACAGAGGGCATTGTCCATCAGGGACAGTACGTGGAGATTGACTCGCCGCAGGGAAGGATGCTCGCCCTTGTCGAGGACGTTATAAAGACGAACCGCTACTTCGGCCAGCCAGAGGTGGTCCGGGAGTATGAGATGCGCTCCACCATGTCTCAGAACTTCCCTGTGAGCGAGTGGGAGTTTTTGGTAGGTGTGGCACGCCCAATGGTCGTCTGGACGGGTGAGAGGACAGAACGACCAACGGTTCCACCATCCCCCGGTGCTTCCGTTTATTCCCCCGACCCCGAGCGCCTGAAGCGCTTCTTAGGATTCAAGGAGGACGGACTGCACATAGGCACCCTCCAGTTCCACGACGTCCCCGTTTCCCTCGACGTTTCCCGCCTCGTCCAGAAGCACTTCGCCATACTTGCCATGTCCGGTGCGGGCAAGTCCTACACGACGAGCGTCATAATCGAAGAGCTCCTTGACCGTACCCCTGAGCAGGGGAGGATAGCAGTAGTCGTCTTCGACGTCCACGGCGAGTACGTTGGCTTCAAGGAGCCGGTCAGCGACGGGAAGCACAGGGACTACTCGGACAGGACAACGGTCGTCTCCATAGAGGACATGCGCATCCCCGTTCCTTCCCTCAATGCCCACGACTTCCTCTATTTCCTGCCAAATCT
Source organism: uncultured archaeon (assembly GCA_964486025.1). GTDB lineage: Archaea > Iainarchaeota > Iainarchaeia > JAADDC01 > JAADDC01 > SZUA-1452. The sequence continues at coordinate 4,131 of CAZAKL010000035.1, read as the reverse complement.
CTCATCCGCCCAGCTCAGGGAGCTGGAACGCATTATCCACCAGCTCAGGGCTGATATGGATGCAGGCAACGGCCCCTACGGTCTGGAAGACATCATCGCCCGCGTTGAGTCAGACTCGCGCATAAAGGAGAATACGAAAATATCCCTCGTTTCCTGGCTCCGCTCCCTCGAATCGACGAAACTCTTCGATGCCATTGAGCGTCCGGCGGTGGAAGCGCTTCTTGAACCGGGAAGGCTTTTGGTCTTTGACCTTTCCCAGACGATTGACGCCAAAAAGCGCCAGTTCGTCGTCACTTACTTTGCAAAGCGTATATTTGACCTCCGGCGCATGGGGCGCATACCGCCTACCCTCCTCATCGTCGAGGAGGCGCATAACTTCGTCCCCTCCGAGCGTTCCAGGGAGGACGTGCCTGCACGGGGTGTCATAGAAACCATAGCGAGGGAAGGGAGGAAATTCGGTGTCGGCCTCTGTCTCATATCCCAGCGCCCCGTTAAATTGTCGTCTACAGCCCTTTCTCAGTGCAACACACATATAATTCTCCGCATAACGAATCCATACGACCTGAAGCACGTTGCGGAGTCGTCGGAAGGCATCGATTCCCGCTCGGAGCGTATGATAACGAACCTTCGCCCGGGCGAGGCCATCATAGTGGGCGCGGCGGTGAACTTCCCCGTCTTCGTCAGGGTCCGCGAGCGCCGCTCCGTGGAGTCCAAGTACGAGAAGGACCTCATAGAGATGGCGAAGGAGTTCGAGCAGCGGAAGAAGAGGGTAGAGGAGGACCTCGAGCTCCTCTAATCTGTAACGATGAGCGTGGACGTCCTGTCCACGTCAAACCTCTTTCTTATATCCTCCAGCACGAGGCGGGACAGCTCGTGTATGTTCTTCACGTTTACGATGATGATGACGTCGTATTCCCCGTACACAATCTCCGCGCGCTCCACGTGCTCCTTGCCCTTCATGTAGTTTACAAGGTCTTCCTCCCCGCGGTGTAGCCGTACAAGGACGTATGCTCGCATGGTAATAATTATCAGTTATGGCTTCTTATGGGAATCAGGGGAACGGACCTGTTTCCCCTTCTTTTTAAATGATGCTCTCCTTTCAGCAACGTGCGGGTCGAGTCCGTCGAGTACGACAGCGGCAGGATATTCCTTCATACAGAATCAGGCACTCTGGAGTATCCCTTCGTTCCATCCCTCCTGATAGACAAGAGGATACTCCCATTCCTTTCGGAGCGGCCCAGCGGTGTGGTGCATCCCCGCTCCTTCGAGGTGCGTGGCGATATAGACTACCTGATTGATATCCACCGCGAGGCGTCTGCGCTGACAGGTGCCGTTCTTCTCATAGAGCCGGAGCGCCAGTTCCTCCTCGAGAAGGGCATATCGCTCGGCTCTGAAATGGTTGATGGCATGCCGTCCCTTCGTTTTCCCCACTTCGGCAGCTGGAGGGAGGCACTCGCCTATCTCCTCTGCACGGACCACGGTTATCCCCCCCGCGTCTTCCTCGAAAACATATATTTTTCCGCGCGGGTAGCAGTGGATCTCACAGCTGTTGAGCGTACCCGTCTCCCCCCTGAAGCCCTTCGAATAGTTCTAGAGCTCAATATCGACCCCACCACGCTCACATCCGACAGCGGCATCCTCCTTCCCGCCTCCCGGGTACGTCCCTCCGTCGATATGCCCTTTGCATACCCTTCCACCGACCCCCTCCTCCGCAGGCGCTACGGCGGTTCCGTCCCCGTATCCTCGAACTCTGTCATCCCCCTTTCCGACGCCGAGGTGCTCGGTGTCCCTTACAAAATCCTTCGCCCCGTGTACTCATCCCGTTCTCCGGGTGTCCTCCAGAGGGCTCTGTCGAACCTCCTCAATCTTTTCACCCGTTTTTACGGCAAGGTGCACCCCCGTTCCGACAGGATAGACGAGATAGCAGCACGCTCAACATCGTTAGAGGTGGTCTCTGCCTACTCCTACATGGAAGCTCTCTCCCGCATACTTCTTCCTTTGTCCTCATTCCTTGCGTCCACCAACGCCCTCACTCCCCTCGGCAGAATTAACTACCTGACCGGCTGGGAGCTCTACCGCCGCGAGCCGAATACATATAAACGTTTGTATGCAGATAGTCCAATATGCTCACACGTTTCGAACGCGCTAGAGTACTTTCTGCTCGCGCTCTCCAGCTTGCCCTTGGAGCTCCCCCGCTGGTGGAGGTACCGCAGGGCGTGAAGGATCCATACGAGCTGGCACGCATTGAGCTTGAAAAGGGTGTCCTGCCCTTCGTCGTGCTGGTCGAGTATCCGGATGGACATGTTGAAAGAATAGGGGTGTGATCAATGGGTAAGGCAGTTTCACGCAGAATTCGCAGGGTGGTTGACGAGCTCCTTGAAAAGTACCCTGACCTCTTCAAACCGGATTTTGAGCACAACAAGAAGGTGCTAAACGAGCTCGGTATAAAGCCGTCCAAGTACGTGCGCAATGTAATTGCCGGCAGAATCACCCGTGTTCTCAAAAAGCAGGCCGCAAAGGCCTGATTTTTTTGTTTTTCTATCTTAAAATCGTTAACTACTGTTAACCGCTTTACGATACTTTAAGATTTAACGATATTGCCCTAGTCCCGCAGTGCATACTTTGTTCTCGGACCGCTTCCTATTTTTTTAATGATGCCCATTTGTTCCCCCTGTTTCACTATTTTGAGTGCCGTTACTCTGCTTACCTCTAACCGCTCTGCTATTTCTTTCGCCGACTTCGGGCCCGTCCGTAGAATCTCTAGCACCCTGTTTAACCTTTCGTCTACCCCTGTAGCAAAGCTGAACGTGATCGTCGTGAACTCCCCTTCCGTTTCTATCTTTACGTCCACGCCGCGGCTCTTGCACACATTTTTTATGAGCTCTATTCCCCTTCCCCTGCGCTCCACATATCCCATCTGGTACATGAGCTCGTATATGAGGGGGTTTCTTGGTTTCGGTTGGGGTTTTTCGGGTGTGATGCCGGGGGGAAAGCTGCCAGGATTCTTTATTGTGATCCTTGTTCCGTTTATTTCTATGAATACCTCTGAGAAGTGTGTGTAGTTTCTATGTGTTACCGCGTTAACAAGAGCCTCCCTTATAGCTTCGGGGGGAACGGCGGGTATATCTTCTCTCCTTGCTCCTGTGTATACCTCCCTCTTCGGTACGCGCTCCATTATTTCTCCGTACGCTTCTTCCACAATCTCCCATAGCGGTCCGTCTATCCTTTTCCACTCCTTCCCAGAGATCACTCTCACGTATGTGTGGGGCCACCGTTCCTGGGGGCGTTTTGTGAACATGAGCGCTGCGGCAAGGGTGAGCCTGCCCTTTCTGATAGCTCCAATCTTCTTCAAGTAGTCTATGACGTTCTCTACAGGTGAGCCCCTTCTCCTAGTAGCATCTTTGAACCGCTCTACGGCCTCTTTCCACATATCTTCTGTGCTGAGCTCTGTGAGCGCCGTGTCTGCGGGGATGATTGCCAGCTCGCTCCCCCTGTCAATAATCTCCGTTATGTCCAGGGGTCGTTTCGACGTCCCGATGCGTATGAACGCCCTTCCGCCGATCGTGTGTATCTTATCGGACTTCGGGACGATGATGATGAGTATTGGTTTGTCGAGTATCTCCGTCGGTTGGAAGTTTATCTTCACGGGAGGGGATATCGCTACTGCCTGGCTTGTTATAACGCGCTTTGCCCTTTCTATGTCCGTGCCCACCGGCGTCTTGTCGTCGTCTATCCCTACGAATATGTAGCCCCCTTCTGCGTTTGCCATCGCGCATATCTCTTCCCCTATCCTGTCGGTAGGTTCCCTTTTGAACTCGACTATCTGGTTCTCTCCTTCCCCTATCAGCCTGAGTATTTCCGCCTCCGATAGCATATTTTATATAGTGTGTCCTGTACCTTAAAATCGTTAACTACTGTTAACCGCTTTACGATACTTTAAGATTTAACGGTAGCGTGGTAGGGTGCCTTTCTTCTATTCTTTTGGCACACCCGTCTGAAATCCTTTCTATGTCTTATTTTCCATATTTTGGCAGTATCCATTTCCTGTTTGCCTGAAAGCTCCCCTCTGCAGGGAGTTCATTTCCGTAAAATAGTTGCATTTCTCCGGCGATCGTCGGAAATGCCTTTCCC
>CAZAKL010000034.1:0-8099 GCA_964486025.1 uncultured archaeon | reverse complement strand
ACACCAGCGACTGGTACACACCTTCGGACGTAAACATCCATATCGTTGATGCCACCAACTTTCCGCCGCAGTATTTCCTCATAACGGATCTAAACGATGTTGCCGGTGGAGGAAAGATAAAAGTCATCTGTGATTTCAACACAGCCATCACGCCGGAGGAATGCGCTACCTTGTACGTTAGAAAACCCTAAGGACTAATTCTCTTTACCTCGTAGTAAACGATTTCATTCTCGGAGTCGACCACCGCCAGAACAAGCTTCGTTCGTATTGCCCTTGCCAGGCGTACCATTCTTGAGATGTCCGTTATCTCCAGTCTTTTCTCCTCGGGCATCACCTGAACGGTAAATTCTGTATGCGCCTCTCCCGGTTTCTTGCCGCGCGGGTATACACGGAAGTGCGTGCCGAACTTGAAGCCCGTTTTTATGACATAGCCCCTGTCCCGTATGTCCCTGAAAACTGCGTAGCGGATGTAGAACTCGGGCTCCTCTTTTTCCGCCTCTTTGAAGAAATCCTCCAGAGTCAGTTCCTTATCTCCTTTGTACACAGTTATCTTTCCCCTTTCCAGAAGGTATGCAGCTTCGTAGAGCGAAAGCACCAGCCCTTCACTCTTCTTCTCGCCAAAACCCCTCTGGACGAGTTCTCCATGCCCCTCGGGGATAAGCACCCGTTTCCCAAGCATCTCAGCCCGCATAGTGATACTTCCCTCCTCTGTCTTCGTAAACAATGCCATCTTCCTTCGCTATCTCTACAACAGCCTTCACGAGCTCCTCTGGCAGATTCAGACGCTCGGCGAGCTCCTTTGCGTCAAGTGCCTCCTTGCTGAGCTCTGTTTCTATTTTGGACAGGACCTCCGAGTACAGCGACGCCCGGACGACGTAGTACTTTCCGTCGAATCCCTTAACCCCCAGAATCTCTCCTCTCTTGAATTCCCACGCGTGCTCCCGCGAGAATGCGCGCGCTGCCTCCTCTGATTTGATTACAGCGTAGTCCTCGTTCCACGCCGTTCTCTTTTCATCTGCCTGCTTCTTCTTTTCACGCTGTATGAGGCGGTTCTTCACCCTTCTCGTGATTACGTAGCGTAATTGCCTGTCGATTAACCGTCTGATGGCGTCCTCGCTTGCTATGACGAATATCTCTGGCTCCAGCTTGATTGCTTTTATGTTCTTGTTCTGGAGCGAGTCTGGCAGCTCTATGAAGAGCCGCCCGTCCTTTTTGATGAGCTTTGCCATCCGCTAAAATCTGCGTGGAACTTCTAAAAAAGATGGTATCCTATCCTTTCGTGGAGTTCCTGTTTCGTCACAGAAAACCTCGGAGGATTCAGCGCGAGCTGATGCTGGAGATTTACAACGCTGTCAGCGAGGGAAAGCACATACTTGCCCATGCACCCACCGGCATAGGTAAGACAGACGCCACGATTTCCGCGGCTCTCACGTATACCCTTGAGAACGGGAAGACCCTCGTTTTTCTTTCCCCCAAGATTGCACAGCACGAGATGGCCCTCCGCGTCGTATCGGGCATATCGAAGAAACACTCCATCACAATAAAGGCGGTTGAGTTCGTAGGCAAGCAGTACATGTGCGTTCATCCCATTGCCCGCCGGCTGAGGGGCGAGGAGTTCTACGAGCTCTGTAAACGTATGCGCGAGAAGGAGCTTTGTCCGTACTACCTGAACTACATAGGCGATGAGCGGGGAAGCTTCTGGGCTCTTTTTCCAGAAAAGGTTCTTTCCCACGCTGCCATTATAGAGCGCTCGGAGGAGATAGATGAATGCCCCTACGAGGTCGCTTCTGAGCTTATTGCAGATGCTGATGTGGTAATAGGCGATTACTACCACCTGTTCTCTCCGCGTTCTGGCGAGGTCTTCCGCAAGAAGCTGGGCAGAAAACTGAAGGACGTTGTACTTATCGTTGACGAGGCGCACAACCTTCCCGAGCGGATAAGGAAGGTGATTTCGTACTCACTTTCGACAAAGACCCTCGAGTCCGCGGCGAAGGAGGCGGCGGGCCTTGACCCCGAGGTGCATTCGGACCTGCGCGAGGCTGCTGATGCTCTCCGCTCTTCCGTGTCCGCTCTGAAACCGGGGGAAGAGAGGGCAATTGAGCGGGAGGGCCTGTTGAACTGGTGGGCCTTTGACTTCGAGTCCTTCGCCGAGGAGCTTGAGGATTTAGGCCGCGAGTACCTTGAACTGTCTGGTAAGGGAAAATCCGCCTTGCTAAAGGTTGCTCGCTTCCTCATCGGGTGGGTGGAGAGCGACGGGCCCTTCCTTCATTACGTGCGCCTTTGGAAGGATGGAACAACGGTCTCCGTTGCGAGAAAGGCCCTTGACCCGTCCATTCTCTCCGCGGATGTATTCTCTGAGCTTCACTCTGCCATTCTCGTGTCGGGAACACTAACTCCGGGCGAGATGTACCGCGACCTCCTTGGAATGGAGCCGGACAGGACAGTTATCCGCGAGTATCCTTCTCCTTTCCCCCGCGAGAACCGTCTTGTCCTCATTGTGCCCACCGTTACCACGAGGTACTCCCGCAGAATGCCCTCTGAGTATGAGCGTATCGCCCGCGAAGTCAGAAAGGTCGTAACACCTATTCCCGGAAACGTTGCGGTGTTCTTCCCGTCCTATGATGTCCTTTCTTCCGTTCTTCCGTTTCTTGAATTCGGTGGCAGACCCGTCTTTGTCCAGAAACCGGAGATGAAACCGGAGGAGATTGCATCCCTCCTGTCCGCCTTTCGTTCGAATAAACACCTTGGTGCCGTTCTCCTCGCGGTTGCCGGCGGTTCCTTGGCGGAAGGCGTCGATTATCCCGGGTCTGACCTCCTTGGGGTCGTTGTTGTGGGCATCCCCCTCGCCGAAATGAACATAGAGACGAAGGCAGTCATTGACTACTTTGAAGAGAAGATGGGCAAGGGCTGGACCTACGGCTATATCTACCCTGCGATAACGAAGGCCGTCCAGGCCGCTGGCAGGGCTATTCGCTCAGAGGAGGATAGAGGGACTATAATACTTCTTGACGAGCGCTACGCGTGGAAGAATTACTTCAGAATCCTGCCAAAGGACTGGGACCCAATCATCACGGAGGACCCTGTTCCGTACATCGAGTCCTTCTGGCGTCAGTCATAGAACACCCTGTTGAAGACCTTTATGCCCGTTACTGTGAGTACAGCGGTCGCACCGTACTTTATGGCCTTCCCTATGAATGTGGCGAGGAGGAACTTCCTGTAGTCATAGCCGAGAGAACCTGCTATTATTCCTGCGATGTCGTCGGGCGGGAAAGGAAGCGATGAGATAACTACGACTGTGAGAAATGCGTGCTTGCGAAAGTAATGCTTCCACTGCCGCAAAAGATGGCCGTACTTTTTTTCTATCGCCTTTCTGCCCCCCACGCCAAGGAGGTATCCGCTGCTCTCCCCCAGAGCACTCGCCGCCGCCGCAACGATTGTTACTAGAAGGGGATTGAGTCCCGCGGCTACTGCAAGAAGGATGTACGTGGGCGTGGGAATACCAACAAAGAGCGATGCGTTCGTTATGAATACTGCAACGAATAGACCAAGGTAACCGTAACTTCGCACGTACTGGTTGAAAAATTCGGGGTCCTCGAAGTATATGTATATTCCCGCGACTATCGATATTACCAGCGCTGCGATTGCTGCGTATACTATGTACTGCTTTAATTTCTGGTTCATTAGACCACCCGTATCTTTGTTTCATACGCGTAGGTCTTGCCAGGCATAGCCACTGTTATTCTCACCGCGTGGTCTCCGGCGTACGCGTCCTTTGACACGTGCACACCGAACTTCGCTATCGCTTCCGCTCCCGGAGCGAGCATGGGGATGTAGTATTCTCCTGTGCTTGCATTTTGGTCGGAGTACACGCTAAGATACGGGGAAACGGGTTCCACATGGACAATGACGGTGTCCATCGTGTTGCCCGTTTGATTCCTTACCGTGACCCACAAGGTTGCCATGTCCCCCCTTTCCACCGTTTCTGCATCCCATTGGATGTTGACGGGCTTCGGCTGCAGCACTTTGACCATGAGTACAGCTAGCGCAAGTGCTATCAGAATTCCTGCTGCTATGCGTTTCCACTTTATGTCTTCCCCGTAGTAGCTCACTCCTTTAACCTCCTCCAGACACGGTGCATGCGTTGGGGGACTCCGATAAGGAGGAACGCCGCCGCCAGGGCCGTTAAGTACCAGAACATGCCGTCAGGGAACTGTGCGGCCATGGGAACGCCGACTACAACAAGGATAAGCCGTTCTGCGCGCTCAAAGAGGTCCGGCCAGTTTATGTTGTCGACCTCTGTTTCCATCGCTGCGCGCGCCTTTGCATACGATATGAGAATCGACGCAAGCATGATTACGTATACTTGTGGCCAGAGCCCGCTCCCCCAGCCTATTCCAAAGAGGAGAATACCTTCCACGAAACGGTCCAGCATCGCATCGAGGTATGCACCCCATTTGCTCTCTCTTTTCCAGTATCTTGCAACTGCTCCATCGAGCGCATCCACAAACGCTGCCAGAGCTGCAACTACACTTCCTAAGACCCATTCTGCCTGCGCATAATAGTATGCGGCAATCAGCGCAATGAAAATTCCCGTTATTGTTATTATGTTCGGGTGGATGGCAAAGAGGGGTGCGATTCTGTCGAAGAACGGTTTGAAGACATGCCTGTACCTAGCGCTTAGCACCATGTCAATCACCGAGTATGAATAACTGATGGTCGTCCCCCTTTAATAACCCGATGTAGGTGCCCACATCAATCCACGCGTGGGCATAGGACACTGCCGCAAGCGCCGTTGCATAATCCCCACGCTCTGCAAAGTATTTCGAATCGCTTAAGTACCTTTTGCACATGTCCAGGAGCTTCTCCCCCGTGGGGTTGGCCACTTCCACTCGTCTCAGCGCCTCTTCCGTTATTTTAACGTAACGCCGCCACTTTTCCTCAACGCTTTCCACGGGCGAACCTCCTGAGCGCATCTTCTTCTACGGGGTGTAGCTTTCCGGGTATGACAAGTGAGTGGGGCGGGTCTGGCCAGTCCTCCTTCAAAAGCTCCTCCGGCTCTCCGTACACGATTTTCTCGTCTGGATACCCTGCCCTTGCTATTCCAACTATTTTTTCCCAGCCTTTTCCTTCCCTCTCGGCCCAGTATTGCAGCGCTTCAACACCCTCCCGGATGCCCATTGGCTCATCGCCGACATCCAGGAGCAGGAGCGTGTGCATCCGCCTCTTCAGATTCTCGCGTATGCGGTCATAGAAGGACGGAGCGTATTTCCAGCCGTGTGGTATCGTTACTGTCCAGCCGAACTTGTAGTGTTCCAGTCCCAGTCGTGACGGGACGTACGTGATTATGGAAACGCCCGGGATGTATTTCCACTCCACACCGCGCTCATCTGCTATGATTGTCAGGACAACGTGCGTCGTTGCCGCCAGCGGGTCCCCAAGCACCACTATTGCTATGTTCTTTTCCCTCGCCTCCTCTACAAGCTCTGTTGCCCCCTCTTCAAGGTCCGTTCTTTGTGCTCGCTCAAACTCCCTCCCAGTTATTTTCTCAAGCTTCCTTATGTTCTCCTCGCTCGTTGGGACCGTGTAGGTATCTATCAGAACGCGCTCCGAGCGCTGTATCGCCTCAATCCCTGCCTTTGTTATGTGCTCTGGAACTAGCCCCGCCCCCACGAGGTACAGCATGTTATAATTAGCGTGCAGTCGTTAATAACACTTTGTTCCCATATTACTTCGTGATTGGCGTTAGGGTGCCAAAGGGGGATGCGGAGCGTGTGCGCCGTCGTCTGGCGGGGGATGGCCTCCTTCTGAATGACTACTCTCCCATTCGTGAGGGCGATTACGTTGTTTTTCCCGTTTCACGCTGCCCGGAGGATTTTGAGTGTGTGGAGCGCGAATTCCCTGCCCGCCGTAAGAAACCGCGCTCCTTGGGAGATGCCCTCTGCGAGTTTCTTGCCCCTGAGGATGTTCAGCACGTCACGAAGTCCTTCGACATCATTGGCCACGTTGCCGTCATCCGGATTCCTGATGAGCTCTGGGCGAAGCGGAAGCTCATAGGCGAGGCCATTCTCCGTGTGCACCCGAACGTCAAGACTGTGGCTGCAGAGGTCGGACCGCACCAGGGCGTCTTCCGCGTCCAGCCCGTTGAGGTGATTGCCGGTGAGCCGAACCTCGTTACTGAGTATCGCGAGTTCGGCGTGCGCCTCCGCTTAGAAGTCGGAAAAACCTACTTCTCTCCCCGTCTCTCCTACGAGCGTTACCGCATTGCAAAACAGGTCCGACCGGGCGAGTTCATCGCTGCTCTCTTCGCGGGAGTTGGCCCGTTCCCCCTCGTTATCCACCGTTTCCAGCCAAACATACGTGCTTACGCCGTCGAGCTGAATCCTGATGCCTACCGCTTCCTCGTTGAGAACATTCGCCTTAACCGTGCTGAAGGGAAGATTGAGCCGATTCTCGGCGATGTCCGCGACGTGGTTCCGGAGCGATACCCCCACAAAGCAGACCGTGTGCTGATGCCATCCCCCATACTCGCCGAAGATTTTCTGGACGTGGCACTCACAGCTGCAAAACCAACCGGCGCGGTTATCCATACCTATGCCCTCGGCCCAAACGACGACCCCTTCACGGAAAAAGAGTACGAACTTATACGGTTCTTCCGCGAGCAGGGCTGGGAAGCAAGGATACTGAATAGGCGCGTGGTCCGCTCCTATTCCCCCCGGCTGGACCAGGTTGCCTTCGACGTTTTCGTGAAGAAGGTGTGACTATTTGTACGCCCGTTTTCTTGGCACAATTCTATATATGCGTATCTCGTGTCTGCTCCAGTTTACCTCAAAAATCACTCGGTAGCTGCCAACCCTAAGCCGATAGAACCCGTTCCAGTCTCCCTTCAATTTCTTTATATCTAAACCGGGCTCTCTGGCGTTTGTTATAGAATTCTTGAGTGTTCTAAGTGCAAGCTTTATTCTACTCTGCATTTTCTCGGAAAGGTGACCTAGATCCTTAAGTGCCTTTTTGTGAAAGAGAACCCGCCAGGTCAAAGCTCTACCTCCACGAAATCGTCTTTTTTGTAGTCTTCAGGCTTCCCAAGGTCCTCTTCAATCTCTTTCTCCTCCGAATCGCTTACAAAAGGCTTGATTTCCAATAGGAATCGTGCCAGTTCTTCCCGTACGACAGCCCTAACTTCCTCACGGATTTCTGCCACCAATGACTCGCCCATGATAGAATATGACAGCTGGGGCATAAAAGCAATGTGCTCGCCACTGGCTCGAGTTAGATATTTTCGACGTTTTCGTGAAGAAGGTGTGAGGCGTTACTTCAGCGCCTCCCAGAGAATCTCATCGTTTGGATGGACCTCTATTCCCTTTTCCGTTATTGTCATCGGGTGCACGCGGTGGGAGTGGTTTGTTCCACGCATCTTGCGGACGAAGAGCGCCCTCCTCGGCGGTATGAAGTAGAGTCTGATAACGCCGTCGACGATGAACTCCTCAACGCCAAAGGTTGAGAATTCGGTCTTTTTGTCTTCCTTCGTTCCCGCGGTGAACACGCTCGTAACATCCAGCTCCTTCAGGCGGTCGCTGAGCTCTTTTATCATTGTTCTTACGGCGAGTGCATTGCCCATCCATAGCTCGGCGCCTTCCCTGTCAACTATTCTCTCCGCAAGGAGCATCCCTAGCGCCGTTATGGAGTCGAGTGCAACGCGCTGGGCACCCATCTCCTTTACCATAGTGATGATGTGGTCGACCTGGCTTTTCCACGTGTCCGCGAATTTATCCGGTGCGTCGATGCTCACACGATATATTTTCATAAGCCCTTGCTTGTTCAGGGATGCGTAGTCCCATCCGAAGTTCTGCAGGTTCCAGAGAATGTTCTTTGGGCTCTCCTCGAAGGTGATGAAGACGCCCGGCTCGTTGTAGAGTGCAGCGCCTGAGTATATGTACTGGAGCGCGAAAATCGTTTTACCAGTACCTGCACCACCAGAAACGAGAATCGTGCTTCCTTCTGGGAACCCACCCTGGATGATGTTATCAAGCCCCGGGATGCCGGTAGGTATACGCCTCATCGCAGTATAATGGGCTTCAGGTTTATAAATATGTGATGCCTTA
>CAZAKL010000033.1:0-8349 GCA_964486025.1 uncultured archaeon | reverse complement strand
ACATCCCCAGGAAGCCGACGCCGCCCATAGCCGCTTCCTGTTCTTCCTCTATCTTCTTCTTGACCTCTTCCTCGTTCTCCGGCCGCTCAAAGGCTCCAGAATCTTCAATAATCTTAAATATGTCCTCTGTTGCTTCGATGTATATGTAATCGCCGTCCCCTATGCCAAGACTGTTTCCATCGCGCTGAATATATCCGAATCGCTTAATCTCATCGCGGGAAAGAACCTCTTGCGCCTTTGCCTTGTCCTTTATGAGGTAAACGCGTGCCTCCATGCCACAAGGGGAACGAAAATTGTTATAAACGGCTCAGGGCTGAAAGGTTTCCTCACCAATCAGTGGGGCAAGGCCTCATCATCGCCTTAAATACCCTTACTCCGCAGTTTTTATACATGCAAAGGAAAATCGTTGTTCCAGACACGTCGGCACTTATCAACGCAGTTGTCTCAAGACTTGTCGAGTCAGGGGAGCTTGAAAGTGCCGAGGTCATAGTCCACAATGCCAGCATGACAGAGCTTGAAGTCCAGGCAAACAAGAAAAAGGATACGGGCTTCGTGGGCCTCGAAGAGGTGAAGCGTCTACAGGTGCTGGCGAAAGAAGGTAGAATAACCCTCAAATTTGAAGGTAGAAAGCCCACACCCGAGGAGATTCGCTGGGGAAAGTTCGGCATGGTCGATTCTCTCATACGGGAACTCGCACTGGAAAAGAACGCCCTCTTTATCACATCCGACCGCGTCCAGGCGGACGTTGGAGAGGCATACGGCCTCGAGGTGAAGTACGTTGCACCCGTGGCAGTTCACGGCGACCCGGAGTTCGTGAAGTTCTTCGATGGCAAGACAATGTCCGTGCACCTCAGGGCAAATGTCCCGCCAATGGCGAAAAAGGGCCTTCCCGGACGCTTCAAACTCGTCAAGATTTCAGACAAACCGTTGAGTGAAGAAGAGGTAAAGGCAATTGCGAAGGAGATTGTAGAGCGCGCGTCGAGAGAGCCCAACGCGTACATAGAGAGGGAATATGAAGGTGCGACCGTTGTTCAGTACAAGAATTACCGTATCGTCATTGCCCACCCCCCGTTCTCTGACGCGTGGGAGATAACAATAGTCAAGCCCCTTGTCAAGACAACCATAGAGGATTATTCCATATCCGAAAAGCTGCTCAAGAGGCTGGAGGAGAAGGCAGAGGGAATACTCGTTGCAGGGCCGCCCGGTTCCGGTAAGAGCACGTTTGTTCAGGCCCTGGCGGAGTTCTATGCAAGCAAGGGCAAAATCGTCAAGACCATGGAGTCTCCGAGGGACCTGCAAGTTGACGACTCCATATCACAGTACGCGCCCCTCGAAGGGGACATGGAGGGAACGGGAGACATCCTCCTTCTCCTGCGGCCAGACTACACGGTCTTTGATGAGGTACGAAAGACAAGGGATTTCGAGATATTTGCGGATATGCGCATGGCAGGAGTTGGCATGATAGGCGTTGTTCACGCATCTGCACCCATTGAGGCAATACAGCGATTTGTCCGCCGTCTTGAGCTGGGCATCATCCCGCAGGTAGTTGACACGGTTATATTCATAGAGGCGGGGGACGTTGCGAAGGTGTACCGTCTGGACCTCGTGGTCAAGGTCCCATCCGGCATGACAGACGAGGACCTCGCGCGCCCGGTGGTCGAGGTAAGGGACTTTGAGACGGACCGCCTCGAATATGAAATATATACGTACGGAGAGGAGACATTCGTCGTCCCGGTACAGGAAGAAGGTAAAAAGAGCCCCGTTGAGCAGCATGCCGAGCGTGCGGTGCAGGAGGAGCTGGAGCGTATGATTGACGTGCCTTTCCGTATAGAAATAAAGGGCAACAAGGTCATTCTCTATGCATATCCCGAGGACATACCGCATATCATTGGAAGGAAAGGCGCCAAGATATCATCGCTTGAGAACGCCATTGGTATGAGTATCGACGTCCGCCCGTGGGAGGAAGGGGCTGAGGAGAAAAGGGTAGCAATCAAGGAGACGCCGAAGTACTTCCTCATACAGGCAGGGAAGGACGCCAGGAACCGCTTTGTCAAAATACTCGTTGATGGGGAGGAGGTAGGGTATGCAAAGGCCAACCGCAAGGGCATCGTCAAGGTCAAGAAGAACACAGAGCTTGGAGAGATACTCCGCTTCGCAAAACGGTCAGGGAAGCGCATAGAGGTGGTACCACAGTGAGGGAAGTGATAATCGATGTCTTACCGGGCGTCTACCCGCCGTCAGACGACTCCTACATGCTGGCGGACGTCGTGAACTCGATGGAGCTATCCGGTAAAAGCTTTCTGGAAATTGGCTGCGGCTCCGGAATAGTGTCCATCACCGCCGCTGTGCGTGGCGCCGACGTCACCGCGGTGGATATCAACCCCGTCGCCGTGGAATGCACGCGTCGAAACGCTGAGAAGAGCGGAGTAAAGGTCAGAACAATCGTGTCAGACCTCTTCGAAAACGTGAAGGGGCGCTACGACGTCATCGCGTTTAACCCTCCCTATTTACCGGGAACGAAGGAAGACCCTGACTATGACCCCGCATGGAGCGGCGGAGAAGACGGGAGAGAGGTAATTGACCGCTTTCTCGCAGAGGTGGACAAGTATCTGAAACCCTGCGGGACAATTCTCATTGTCCAATCCTCTCTTAGTGACCCCGCAAAGACCACAAGGATGCTGGAGAAGATGGGATACACGGTGGAGATTGCAGCGCAGGAGAAATTCTTTCTGGAAACGCTCTACGTGTTCAGGGCGGTGAAACCATGCCAATAAACGCGGGCCCCGAATTTGAAAAGGCGTGGGAGAAGTACTCATCTGCGAGAACGACAAAGGAGAAGATAGCAGCGCTCCAGGAAGCGATAAAATACATGCCGAAGCACAAGGGAGCGGAGAACCTGCGAGCGTTTATATATCGCCGCTTGGCCGAGCTGAAAAGGGAACTGCAAAAAGAGGCAGAGAGAAAGAGCGGAGGCGGTGGCGTACGTCTCATATCAAAGGAAGGGTTTCAGGCAGTTCTTTTTGGATTTCCAAACTCTGGCAAGACATACATACTCTCAAAGCTAACGAATGCTCCCGTTGAGCCGACGGACTACCCCCTCGCAACCACAGAGCCAGTTCCAGGGATGATGGACGTTAATGGAGGTAAAGTCCAGCTTGTGGAGGTCCCGTCATACTTCAATGGCTACGATGAGTCCAAGATGGGGAGGATTGGCCTGGCAACGATGCGCGCAACGGATGCAATAATACTCGTCGTTGACCTCACCCAAAACCCCATTCGCCAGGTGAAGGAACTTGTCGAGTTTCTGCGGTCAGAGGACATTTACCTGAACAAGCGCCCGCCGAACGTGAAGATTGAGAAGAAGTACTCCGGTGGTTATGAATTCATAGGCGAGTCCTTCATGGAGGGGGATAGAAAAACGTACATCGACATTCTCCAGACGTACGGAATCCACAGCGCGACTGTCACGTTTCTCGAAAGGACAACGCCGGAAGATTTCATACTGGCAGTAAACGAATCCGCAAGGTTCCTTCCAGCGATACTGATAGGAAACAAGGTCGAGATGGCAGATGAAGAGAATGTAAAGCTTTTCATGTCCATTCCAAACGTCCAGAAAATCCTGTTCAAAACGGATAGTATCGACGAGGTCAAGGAGCGTATCTTCAAGGCGCTGGGGCTCATACGCGTTTACACAAAGCCTCCCCGCTCTGACCCCTCTCCGGAGCCTGTGGTTCTCAGGAAGGGAGATACGGTGGCAGACCTTGCCGCGCGCGTCCTGCGCGGAAAAACCGTCAAACATGCGCGCGTCTGGGGCTCCGCCCGGTTCCCGGGGCAGACCGTTGGCCCGGACTACAAATTAGAAGATGGGGACATTGTAGAGCTACGAGCCTGATTCTTTCCCCTTTCTGCGCTGCACTATGAAAACCGCAAGCGCAAGCAGGACTATCAGGGCAAGACCTCCGATGAGCAGGTTCATGGAAGGGGAAATAGAGACCTGTATCTTCTGGAGGAGCACGTGGTCACCGTTATCGTCCGTGAAGCTAATCCTCGCCTCTATTGTCTTTGTCCCAATCAGATACGGGTCTGGAGATATCTCCAGCGTTACTGGTTTCTCCTCCTCGACGTCGCCAAGGTCCACCCTGGTGGTCCCAAGTATTCCGGGCGGATACTTCAACTCTACGAGAACAAAGGCGCCTGTGCCCTCCATCCGGGTCTTAACCGTGTTTCTTCTGCCCGCCGTGAGTGAGACCCTGTCAAGGTCCAGCCGAAGGGGCGTGGAGGAGACGTAAAAGAGCTTTGCTGCGAGCGAATCTATCTTTCCCCTGCCATATTCGAACATGAACGCATCCGTCCCTGTGCTTGTGGCCCAAACGTTGAACTCCAGGACCTTTTTTGTGAGGGCTGGCAGGTTCACATCGCCCTCCTTCTCATACTCGAGGAGCTGCGCCTTCGACTTATCAAAGTGGATTCGGTAGTCAATTCCCGTATCGGCTGTCGAATCGTTATAGAGCGTCACACGGCACGTAAAAATTTCGTACTGATAAACGCTCTTCGGGCAGTCCACCGAGACAAGCACGTCCGCGAAGGCCGGCGCAAGAACGCTAAGCATAATCATAATCGTAAATATCTTCCTCGCTCTCTTCATTGCCACCTCGCCCTCCTACGACCTTCCATAATATTACGCCGCCGAGTATTATAACTGCGGCGTATGCCCACGAGGGAATTCCACCTTGCCCCTTGACCGAAACGCCCGCGTCAAAAATCCGTTTTACGGTATCTCTCAGCTCACTGGCGCGCAGGTACGCCTCCTTGTACTTACCATCTGCGGCGAGGGCAAGTATCTCAGAATACGCATCTGAGACTGTATTGACCAAATCTTCCCGGCGCCAAGGCACGTTAGCCGTCAGAATGTACTGCACAGCATCCTTAAGCGAAAAATCCCCAAAATCTGTCCGTATCCTCTCGCTCAGCTTCTGCTCGTAAAGCGTCTTCCAGTACTCTGTCATCGTCCTTTGAAGAAGTGCTCTGATTTCGTCGTCCGTAGGCGAGTACAGGAAAATTTCCTTCTCCGCCGCAGCAGATGTGGTGAAGTATTGGAGGGAGTCCGATGAATACGGTGGCTTTATTGCATCAACCGCAGACTGAACAACATCAGGACTGCAGTTCGTCTCAGTAACCGCGATGTCTGCCCGCAACTGCTTCGAGTACGACTCGTACGTGCTGAGCACATCGACTATCGAAAGAAACTCGTCGTATATCCCCGCATCCACGTTGAAATCGCAGCGCACCCCGGGTGATTTCATGTATTCAACCAGCCCCTGGGCTGACGATGAGAGACGGGAAATGAAGTCATCCAGCTGAGAAACGACCTGCGTGCGCACAGAATCCATTGTATCTATCTGCGATACAAATTGCGGAAAGCACCTCTCTGCAATACTGCGCGCGACAGAAATATCGTACTCCTCGTCCTTCATCTTTGACAGGAGCGACGAAAACGTCGGGACAGCGGAAGGGTTCAGAAGACGTATATTATCTGCGGACGATGCAATGTGCTCCTTGTAGAGGTACGCGGAAACAACGCGACGGTACGTCTGGAAGTCAAAAACGGGCTTATCGCCCTGTGTAACCAGCACGTACTCGAGGGCACCATTTCTGCTGTACGGGTAGAGCAAATACGTGCTGCCACAGTCGACGCGGACCGATACTGCAGGCTTTGCAGACAGGAAGTCTTCAAGCTCCCCTGCAAAGGCCAAGGGCAGCACTATGAGGAGAATGAGAATCCTCCGCATCGTCTAAACAAGGTGGTCATCATATATAAATCCTCGCGCAGTTCTATTGACGTGTTCCGTGTCGTCCTCGTTGAGCCACACTATGCGGGAAACATCGGGAGCGTGGCGCGGCTGATGATGAACTTCGATGCCCACGAGCTCTACTTAGTTAACCCTCTTGTATCTCCGCTGGAAGAAGAAGCGATGATTTGGGCGGTAAATGCAAAGGAGGTGCTTGAAAGGGCGAAAATCGTCAACAGCATACAGGCAGCAATAGAAGACTGTGCAATCGTTGCTGCCACAACTGCGAAGCCTGGACCGAAGATGGTGCGGAGAACGCCCATAACGCCCAGGGAGTTCGCGGAGCAGGTAAGGGCCTACTGGAAAAGCAGGGAATGTGTGGCGGTCCTCTTCGGGCGGGAGCCAAGCGGGCTGACAAACGAGGAGCTTGAACTCGCGGATATCACCGTGACGATTCCCACAAGCGAAAAGTACCCCGCAATGAATCTCTCCCATTCCGTTGCGATAATTCTCTACGAGCTCTACCTCCAGAAGCATTCCGGGACATTCGGTGGGGAGCCACCGACTGCAGAGTCTCTACGTCTGGCAGACAGTGTGTTTAAGGACCTCATCGAGTGGGTGGGGCGCAGAAACCCCAGAGAAACGTTCAACGCATGGCAAGCAGTCCTGCGCAGGGGCGCACGAATCGATAAGGAAGTTCGGGCAATCCTCGGGGTGCTTTCCGAGGTTCGAAAGAGGTGTGTAGATGATAAGGGAAATAAGAAAGGCGTTTGAGGCAAACGATGATACGTTTCTCCGAAACCTTGCGACCGAGACTGCAAGGCGGGCGGCAGTGGAGCAGGACAGGCGGCTCGCTCAGATGTCCGTAATTGCCTATTCTCTGTCGAAGCTCCTTACAAAGCCGCACTTCCTGCGCTCCCCGAACTGGCCAAGATATAGAAACGCCATCCTCTCCGCACTCCGTGACGCGGAGCAGGGGAGAGAGAAAAACGTGCTTGAGCGTGTCGAGAGGACAATACGACGCATAGATGCGGAGGACGGTCATTTCGTCAAGAGCATAGTGGACAAGGCGCGGAGCAAGATGGCAGCCATAGCGTACTCCGTGGGCATTTCCACGCACGTGGCAGCGCATCTCTTCGACGCGGACATACACGATTTGCTCGACTACGTCGGCAAGATGAAGGTGCACGACGAGCACATCCCCAAGATAGGCATAAAGGAGAGAATTGAAGCGCTAAGGAGGTTAATCCATGCGAATAATAGCTGACGCGGGGCCTCTGATTTCGCTATCAAACACATGCCTGCTCTGGGTACTGGAAAAGCTTCCATTCGACTTCATACTGCCTCCCTGGGTGGTTAACGAGGTGTCCCTGTTTCCCCGTCAGACAAAACACTACAAGCTCTCCGCGCTCCGCATATCCGATTACATAGGGGCGGGCGTGCTCAAAGAGGGAGATTTGGGGCAAAGGGGAGAAGAAATCGCCCGGCGGGTCCAGCAGATTGCCAACAACGTGTACTTCATAAAGCACAGGCCCCTGAAGATAATCCAGCGGGGCGAGGCGGAGGCCGTGGCGCTTGCAACGCTCACGGACCATATCATGCTGGTGGACGAGAGGACAATCCGCCTTCTGCTCGAGGACCCCCTTGAGCTGAGGAATGTACTACAGATAAGAACCGGTGCACGAGTTAGTATGGACCATGAGCGGGCAGAGGAGCTGCAAGATATAGTTGGGGATGTTCTGATGCTCCGCTCTGCAGACATTGTGGCGTATGCGTACGAAGAGGGTTTACTTTCCAAGAACAAAGACTATCTGGAGGCAGCTCTGTATGCCTTGAAGTTCGCGGGGTGTGCAATATCGGAGCAGGAGATACGGGATTACCTGTACGGATAAGACCTGCGGAAGACAGGGATAAATGGGAAGTCATCGCCCTTGGCAGCCGTGAGTTTCCATATATCGAGCATCCCGATGCATTTTTCCTGGAACGCATGCACGGGAACTACTTCTTCGTTGCAGAGGTAAATGGGGAGTTTGCTGGGTTTATAGACATGGAGCCCTCACAGGAGGACGAGTACACTGCGATAATCATGGGCTTCGCCGTCCGACCCGAAATGAGGGGAAAAGGCATTGGAAACGCACTCATGGACTTTGCCCTCCGCTTTCTGCGGGCTGTGGGGTTCAGGAAAGTTATCATGTACTCAAGGAAAGACAACGACGTGGCAAACCACATTTACAAAAAACACGGGTTCACGGTGGTCAAGGAACATAAGGGAATACTCAAATGGGAGAAAACTATACCGCGCTAGCGCACCGAAAGGGGCTGTGGAAGCCAGAATGACGATTGCCAAACACGTGTGGCAAGGAGCGTCCATGCACAGGGCATTCATAGCGACAATATCGAGGATTGATGCTGCATCGCACGGAAACCTCGTAACTGTTTTAAGCAAATATTCCCCATTCCTATTCGACGACAGCGCAGGGCGGGGCCGTGGTGTAGTCTGGCCTAGCATTCAGGCTTTGGGAGCCTGAGATCCGGGGTTCAAATCCCCGCGGCCCCATCA
>CAZAKL010000032.1:0-8598 GCA_964486025.1 uncultured archaeon | reverse complement strand
AAAGTGGGGAGAGATGCGCCGGCCGGGATTCGAACCCGGGTCGTCGGCGTGGAAGGCCGACGTCCTACCAGGCTAGACTACCGGCGCAACCGTGCTGTTCTGGGGTTGTGTGTGCGGCCGCCAGTACCGCACTCGCGATCGGGCGCCATGAATATGGCGCTAGACTACCGGCGCACAGATTTGCGTGTGGAGGGGGACCATCGGGCCGCTCCGAGACCCGATGGCAAAGCTGGGTTACGGCGCCTAAGCGCAGGAATATTTTTGAGGGGAGGTTTTTTATTGGTACCTCAAGGCTTCACGGTGAATTGAACGACCTTTTTACCCTTTCCTTTGTTCTCCTTCTTCAAGAAGATAATCTCGCCGATTTCCTTCGTGTTTGCCACGTGGGGTCCGCCGTCTGCCTGAATATCCACTCCGGGAATCTCCACAATTCTCCACCGCTCTATGCTTGGGGGCATTCTTGCGGCGAGTTTGACAATCCCGGGGATTTTAAGGGCCTCTTCGCGGGAGAGCCAGTAAACCTTGACGGGAATGGCCCTCTTGACAATCTCATTGGCTTCTAAGAAGACCTCGTCAATCATTTCGGGGGTGAGCTGCTCAACATTGTACTGCTCCCTCGCCTTTTCTGCCGTTATATGTCCGCCAGTAACTGTCGCGCCGTATTTCTCGTAGAACAGTGCTGAAACGATGTGGGACGCCGTGTGTAGCCTCATCTGCCGGTATCTGTTTTCCCAGTCGATGATTCCATGAATTTGCATACCTGGTTCGAGGCCTTCCACCGTTTCCACGAA
The DNA here is from genome assembly GCA_964486025.1 of uncultured archaeon. Lineage (GTDB taxonomy): Archaea > Iainarchaeota > Iainarchaeia > JAADDC01 > JAADDC01 > SZUA-1452. The sequence continues at coordinate 7,807 of CAZAKL010000032.1, read as the reverse complement.
GTGAATAATCTTATTGTCAGCGCGTTTACCACCGATTACTCGATACTCTCCCGTTTCGGTTATAATCCTGCCAGTATCGCCCTCCAGACCGGAAGCGCGCGGGAAGAATGCTGTTCTGTCAAGCACGACGTTGTTATCTCCGACCTCGACAATTTTGGCGTCGAATTCCTTCAGGTAATGGTCCGAGAGGTAGAGCTCCTCCGTCATGCTACGCACCTACCATTTTGAGGACGTAGTTCGCGATGAGATACCCGATAAATATCCCGACAACGCCCAAGATTCCCTCCCAAGTGCTCGGTGCAGGAACGGGGAGTCGAACCAGCCGGAAAATCGCGCCAACTGCGAGCCCTGTCGCGAACGCCAGAACAAGTGATTGAAGGCCCATACTATGTGGTATTGGGTAAAGAAGATAAAAATCAAATCTTTACCTTGTACTTCTTGTTCCTTGGGTCAAACTCGATAACGCCCGCCTTTTTTAGCTCTTCCTTGAACTCGTCCCAGTCAATACCCAGTTCTTCCGCTTCCTCCTTGAGATGTCGCGGCCAAACGTACACGCCCTCAGCGGTTATTTCTCCCTTCTCAGATATAATTGCATCTATGAATGCCTTTGTTTTGTCCGCCTCGTATTCCCTCTGCTTAAGCTCCTGAATTACCTGGTCAAGGCCCTTCAAGATGCCATAGAGCGCTTCGAACTCATCGCGAGCGTTTCTATCGTAGTGAATATCGTACTTGTGCTTAAGCTTTGCGGCAAGCTTTAATACCTCTTTTTTTGCCCGTACGCCCCCGACACCGGGCAGCACCACGGTAACCATTTTTACCACCAGTCAGTATCCACATATATGTGCAACAATTCTATATAAAGCAGGCAGTTTGTAAAAAACTTGGGATTGCTTCGACGAGTTTATCTAAACTTAACTTTCTTGCTAAAATAGAGAAAATAACCCTGTGCTTGCCAATAGAGTTATAACATTCGCTATCGTGCCCCCGGTGAACGTGTACGCTGCGAGTTTTCTGGCATCTACGCCCAATACGTACCCGACAATCGACCCCGTCCAGACGCCAGTTCCTGGAAGCGGGACAGCGACAAACAAAATAAGCCCGGGCGCACCGTATCTGTCAATGTACGGTTTTGCCCGCTTTCTTGCCCTATCGATGTAATTGGCCCATACTTCCGAGAGCATTGGAATCCTACGTATGAGCCTATCGAAAACCCACAGTCCATGCGCCAAGGTTATTGATAGTACAAATGTGATTGCCGTAGCGCCTATAAACACGAGAACCGGACTGTATCCCATACCAATGGCAAGCGGAATCGTGTATCGTGTCTCAACGGTCGGTGCAAGCGAGAGCAGTGTAAGAACAGGGATTTTTGGGTCCACACCCATATCTGAACGAACAGAGTTTTAAATGATTGGAGCATATTGGAACGTGGGCTTTGAAATTGTGGTCGACGGCGGGGCAGACCTTCTCTCAGGAACTCCGGAAAGCGTGTTGCGTGTACCTATAAACGTTATGATAGGAGACGATACGTACATCTATCCCGGTACAATAAGCAAGGAAGATATTCTCACTCAAATAAAAAGGCTTAAACCGGGGAAGGTACGAACTAGTCAGCCATCTCCGAAGCAAATTATGGCCGCGGTGGAGGGGTTGGAAGGAGACGTTCTTCATATTGCTCTTTCCTCAGGATTATCTGGATTGTACAACTCGGCGATGATTGCTTCGAATCTCCTTCGTAAGAAAGGGATAAATCTACATGTGTTCGACTCTCTATCTGTCTCTGTTGGGATAGGTTACCTTGTTCGCGAAGCATTGCGGCTACGGGATGAGGGGAAGAGCCTCGAGGAGACAGTGCAGGCACTGGAAGCGCTTCGGAACCGTATCCACATATACTTTGCCGTCCCAACGCTGGATTACCTCGTTGCAGGCGGGCGTCTCGACCCCTTTAAGGCGACACTCGCCAAGATAGTCGGCGTCCGGCCAATCCTCACGATAAAGGATGGGCGTGTGGACCTTGAGACAACGGTAAGAAAAAACAAGCTGTGGGCAGAGATTGCAGCACTCGCCGACACCGACAGGGTTGTGCTGATTTACGCTCCCGGAGGCGACGACGGGAAGACACTTCAGGAACACCTTGGATACAGGGGAATTGAGATTGAGGAAAAGGTTATGCTGAACCCGGTGGTAGTTGCCCACGCTGGTCCAGGCACTGTGGGGATGGCCTTTGTAAAGTGATGCTAATGAGCGTCGAGCAGCTTCGTAAATCCGGCAAGATTCTTGAGGATGCGCTTCGCTACGCATACGAGCTCATTGAGTCTGGAGAGCGGTCAGGGTTGAAAATCGCGGATGCTGTGGAAAACAGGATTCTCGAATCAGCGAGGAACGCGTTTCCCTGCAATATCGGGCCGGACCACGTTGCCGCGCATTTTTCCCCGACGGACTCGGACCCTGCTCCGCTGGACAGTGCAAAACTCGTGAAAATCGACGCAGGTGCACACGTGGATGGCTGGATTTCCGACGCTGCATTCACATACGTTTTTGATGAGGGCTACAGGAAACTTGCGAGGGCAGCATACGAGGCGCTTTACGAGGCTGTTCATGCTGTTCGTCCCGGCGTGCGCGTTTCTGAAATAGGGCAGGCCATTTCATCCGTGGCGAAAAAATACGGTGTTCGGCCCATTGAGAACTTGGGCGGTCACCAGATTGAGAGATACAACCTCCACGCCGGGCTCTTCGTGCCCAACGTCCCGGAAGGGCGCGCAGTCATAAGGGAGGGAATGATACTTGCAATAGAGCCGTTCATGACCGATGGGCGAGGCTTCGTATCAAATGGCTCCTCTGTAACGATTTTCTCGCTCGTGCGGGAAAGGGCGCGGTCACCCATTGCTCGCAAGGTTCTTTCATATGTGAAGAGCGAGTTTGGGCCCCTCCCGTTCTCTCAAAAATGGGTCGAGCGTGAGTTTGGTAATGCGGCTCGCCTTGCGCTCTATGAACTCACGAAAAGCGGGTCCCTGCACCAGTATCCTGTGCTTCTTGAGAGAAGCGGCACGCATGTTGCGCAGTTCGAGACAACAATGTATGTGGATAAGGACGGCGCCGAGCCCATTGTTGATATTGAGTGGATGGGGGCGCTTGTATGAAAGATGAGTACATTCTCGGGCTGGCGGTGGCGCTCCTCATTATCGGAGCAGTGTTCGTTTCAAGCGGTGTTACAATTGATGTTTCTGAGCTGCTTTTTCCATCCCAGGCGTGGGTCCGCGCAATTGTTTCAATTTCCCTCCCCCTCGCGCTCGTACTGGTCGCATCCATTGTGAATAGGTATGTTTCCAGCGAGCGATTGCATCGCGTCGTCGTGTGGTGCCTCGCGCTCGTGGCTCTTGTGGCGGGAGTTGGCGTGGTAGGTGCGGACCCTCTGCTGAGCGTGATTTTAATCGCTACGTGGCTGGGCGCAGTGCTCACTGTAATAGACGACGACCCCTGCCGTCTGCGTGTCAGGCAGATGGTCTCCCGCCCGAAGCTCATTGCAACGCTCATTATCCTTATATTCTCCATATATTACCTTGCAGCGTACCGCGATACGCTCCGCGATGAGTTTACGCAGCACATCTTCGATATGCTTGGGTCTCGAAGCGTAAACAGCTCAATCCCCATCGACGCTAACGTCACCCCGAAAGAGGTGGAGATGCTCAGACAGAAACTGGAGTCTTTCGACTGGTGGCAACAGTTGCCTCAGGACCAGAAGGACAGAATTTTCAAGGAGCAGCTGAAAATCTACGCAGATACAAAGAAAGCGGTCGTGGATACGCTGACGGGGAGCCTCAATTTAACTCCTGAGCGCTTGAATTCCATTCTACAGAATGAGATGCAAAGCATCCCGATTGTTAAGCAAACTCTTGACAACATCCACTATATCGCGGCGTTTACCGTTGTGGTGTTTTACTCCTTTGCATCCCTTGTAGCGGAAATCCTTGCATGGATTGTTGGCGCAATTATAACGATGCTTCTTGGACCGGTTCCTGGCAGGAAGCAACTCACTTAGCAATGTCAGCGACCATTGCCCCGGTCTTTTCTACGTATTCCCTTGGTGAGAACATAACGAGTGCCTTGGCTGAGCCTCCACCGCCATACGCCTCATCGAGTTCGTAGACGCGCTTGTCCACCACCACGGTTATATCTCTGATGTAGGGGAGAATGGGTGACACGGCACCTGCGGGCACGCCTGTTATCTTAAGTATCTCTTCGGGAGAGGCCATTTTCGCGGAGCTTGCCCCAACAACCCTTGCGAGCTTCTTGAGATTCAGCTTCTGGTCGCCCCGCACTATGGCCGCGTAGTACCTTCCATTCGCCTTTGCAATGAGTGTCTTTACAACGGACTTTGCGTCGATGCCCAGCTTCTCAACGTCTGCAACTGTCCTTACGGCCTTTGAGAAGCGTATTACCTGTGCATTGATTCCGAGCTCCCTTGCGAATTCCTCTACCTCCCTTTCCTTGCCCTCCATCTCCGGCTCCATCCCATTGATTGGCATGGGGCGGAAATAAAAAGTTTATTGCCATTCTTCGTAATGCTGCTCGCGCCCCGGTAGCTCAGCCTGGTAGAGCGCTCGCTTGGTAAGCGAGAGGTCGCGGGTTCAAATCCCGCCCGGGGCTCTGGTTCTCTTCGTTCTCGTTTTGGTGGGGTTGAATCTCAAAGGAAATGTCTTTTTCTCGGAAGAAACCCACACCCACAAAGACATTAGCGTACCCTTAGGGGAAAGCTACTCCTCCAAAAGGCCTTTATAAATGGGAGAAGTCTTTCACAACATGATTGACGACGTGGTTGAGCGGGTTGTGTTTGACGACAGGTACTACGACGAGGCGTTGGTTTTTGCTCGATACGAGGTACAGGTTCACGTGGATAACGGCTATGAATTGAAGCGCTACGTGGAGTCTTATTCCCCCTACGGCTATGAACGGCTTTACGCAGAGCTCGAGAAAAACGGCGAACGGGTGATAATACTCGCGAGTCCTGAGGAGGGTGTGGCAATATCCAGATACCCCGCCCGGTTGGTCGCTGTTGCCGTCACCACCCGGAAACAATAATAAGCATTTTCCCTCTCTTCTTTCCGATGGCTGGAAAGAGGAATATAGTGGTTGACTCCGTTCAGGCAATTCCCGTGGAGGAACAGACCGTTGAAATCGTTGAGCGCAAGGGTATCGGCCACCCAGATAGCATTGCAGATGGAATAGCAGATGCAATTAGCCGTGCACTCTGCGCGGAGTATGTTCACCTCTTCGGTACCGTTCTCCACCACAACACGGACCAAGTGGAGGTTGTCGGTGGGCGTTCCCGCCCCATGTGGGGCGGCGGCGAAGTCATAAAGCCAATTTATATTCTTCTTTCCGGCCGCGCGACGAGCATAGTGGACGGCGAGTGGATTCCCATCCATAGAATTGCAATCGAGGCTGCAAAAGATTTCCTTTGGGAGAATTTCCGGCATCTGGACGTCGAGAGCCATGTTATAATTGAGTCAAAGATTGGTCACGGCTCCATTGACCTCAAACACCTCTTCGAGCAGAGAAAGGATGGAGTGCCTCTCGCAAACGATACTTCTCTTGGCGTGGGTTACGCTCCGCTCACAGAGACGGAAGCTCTTACCCTTGAGACAGAGCGCCTTCTCAACTCCGACTCGTTTAAGCGGGAGTTCCCCGCCGTGGGTGAGGACATAAAGGTGATGGCAGTCCGCAAGAAGGACAAGATTCATCTCACAATCGCCGCGGCAATGGTAGACTCGGAGCTGAACAACGTGCAGGAGTATCTTGAGACGAAGGGAGCAATATATGAGACTGTTCGGGATTTGGCGGAGAGCATCACGGACAAGGAAGTGGAGATACACGTTAACACGGCTGACGATGTAGAGAGCGGGATTGTATACCTTACTGTTACAGGTCTCTCTGCAGAGGCTGGCGATGACGGCTCCGTTGGCCGTGGAAACAGGGTAAACGGCCTGATAACGCCCGCCCGTGGAATGTCCCTTGAGGCTGCGGCAGGAAAGAACCCCGTGAACCACGTGGGCAAGATTTACAACGTGCTCGCATACCAGATTGCAAAGGATATTTACGAAAACGTCCCCGGTGTCCACGAGGCATACGTCTACCTGCTCAGTAGGATAGGCAAACCCATCGACGACCCTGAAATCGCCCATGTGAAGCTCCTTCCGGAGAAGGGCACTGATATAAAGGAGATTCAGCCGCAGGCGGAGGAGATAGTGCACAAGCACCTTGACAACATCATGGACCTTGTTGACAAGCTCATAAACGGCGAGCTCAGGGTGTTCTAATGATTCTGGTTCGCCCTTCCTCCATTCCCTCCGCGGTGTGGAACGTGGTGGACCCGTGGCGCATAGAGTGCGTTCAGCTGGAGGAGGGCCACGCCGTTGCGCTCGAAGGCAGTCGCATAGACGAGCTCATCGTGTTTCTCAAATCTGTCAAGCCGCGTAGAATAGTCGTCCACTCCCAGGATGAAATGCTTTTCCGCTCTCTTTCTGCCGCTTTTACCCCGGACAAGGTCCTTCGCGCTCACGGGCCCGGGCGGGACGGCTCGGGTGAGCAAAGACCCCGGGTTTCACGCCCGGGCCACAGCTTTTAATCCCTCCTCCCTTAATATCCAATCTTCCCGCTTCACAGAAGGAAATAGAGTGCCTCCGCAACGTTCTCTGTCCTCACATCCGGCGGTATTTTCATACCTGCAGCCATGGGGTGCCCTCCACCTCTTCCACCGAACCGCCTCGCAAGCTCCGATGCAACTTCCCCCAGATGAATTCTTCTCCTGTCCCATTCTTGGCAGCGCAGGGACCCCTTCACCGTGCCGTCTTCTTCCTTGCCAAGAACCAGAATAACCCAGTCACGGAGTTCGGGAAGGAATGAAAGACGCGTTGAGACGACGGAGTTTATGCCATGGTAGCTCTCACTCGTTTCAAGAACCGCGATTTTCTTTTTCTCGTCCCAGAGGATTGCAAATTTCTGCGGATTTTCCACGTACTTCGCGACTGCCGATTCAAACCGCTCTTCCGCAGCCCTGAACTCCTCGCGGCTCAGAACATCATCGATGCCATTGACTTCGCGCAGCAGAATCCAGTCCAGTTCCTGAATGTCTTCAGCCGTTGCAATGTATGCCGTTAGCATATCCCCAGCTCGTTGGACCTTTTCCCTGCCAAAGCGCTCTATCAGGAATCGGCTCCACTCTGTTTCGCATCGATCCGTATACACGGAGATTGCGGCCAGCCAGTCATAGTCCATAACGCGCTCCCTGAACGTCAGATACGCGAGGAATCCCGCATTCCATTGCGAGGGACTTGGAACCTCCGCGATGAGATGCGGATTTACGTATGCGTGCAGATACTTTTCAACGCCATTCGTCCAGGGGTGATGGTCGAGTGCGTAGACGTTCTTTCCCTCTTTTGCCGCCTCCCTAGCCACGTCCGCCGGTTCCCCGCTGAGCGCAAGGTCTGTGAGAAAAAGGGCGCCTTTTTCCGGAACGAAGGTCTTCGACCGCTCCACAGGATAAGGGTACGCGTCGAAGCCCATGCGCTGCAGAGCAACGGTGGTAATCACCCCGGAGGCAAAGCCGTCCATATCAGTGTCGTGCTCTATGTGGTATAGCTTGTCGTCCAGCGATGCCCTGAACGCCCTCATGGCGGAGAGAAGGGGTGAGGGAATGTCCATGGTCTTAGAGTTCTCCAACCTTCTTTTTAACCCATTGGATAAAGCGGTCCCAGTGCCGTGGCCAAGTTTGCCCCGGCACCGTGACCGTCAGCGTCCGTGTCCGTAT
>CAZAKL010000031.1:0-8838 GCA_964486025.1 uncultured archaeon | reverse complement strand
AGTGCCGTGGCCAAGTTTGCCCCGGCACCGTGACCGTCAGCGTCCGTGTCCGTATATATGATAATCTTTCTCCTTTCCGATTCCAACGCGTGGCGGAACGCCCTTGCGCGCTCCTTTATCTCTTTCGGTGTAGAAATCTCCAGAATCTTGCCCGCGATGCGGTGGTGGATTGCCATACAAGTATTGTGTGCTAAGGGCATTTTTCAATGAACACGGTTTTTATGGGTTCCTCCTCCGATGATACCCGGTGGGCAGAATGGAGAGAATCCGTGGCTGGGTATGGAACGTTCGCGATATCGGCAAGCTCAAGTTCATACTCATTCGCAAGTTTCCGGAGAACAGAATAGAGCAGGTGGTCGTGAAGAAGGGCAACGTTCCCGATGAAATCCTCGAGGATGCTGGTAAATACAACCCCGAAACGCTCATAGAAATTGAAGGGGAGTGGAAAGAGTCGCCGAAGGCTCCAAACGGGCGGGAATTCGTCGCTACAAACATCACGGTCATAGCTGACTCCAAGCCAACCCCCATAGACCTGACTGAGAAAACACCTGCTGAGTTCCCCACCCGTCTGGAGTACCGCTACCTCGACCTTAGAAAACCCCGGATTGCAGCCATATTCAAGGCGAAGGACGTCATCATAGATGCTGCCCGCGAGGTCATGAGAAAGAACGGCTTCGTGGAGGCGGCATTCTACCCCATGATAATCGCAACGGCAACAGAGGGCGGTGCGGAGCTCTTCCCGCTGGTCTACTTTGATAAGGAAGCGTTCCTCGCACAGTCCGCTCAGTTGTACAAGCAATCGCTCGTTCCAGCGTTCGGGAGGGTCTTTGCCATCGCCCCATCCTTCCGCGCGGAAAAGAGCAGGACACGGAAACACCTGACAGAGTTCTGGCAGATTGACGCAGAGGCTGCCTTCGTCACGAAAAGGGACCTCATGGACATCCAGTTCCAAATATACAGGCGCGCGGCGGAACGACTGAATGACGAGGCGGAGGAGCTCAAGCTCCTTGGCATCGAAGAGGTGCCGGTTCCCAGCCACTACGAAAAGATAACTTACGAGGAGGCGATAGAGCTTCTCCGGAGCGACGGTGTGGACATCAAGAAGGGTGATGACTTCGGCGCGCCCGAGGAGAGGCAGCTCTGCAGCCACTTCGACGTGCCCTTCTTCGTAACCGAGTTTCCCGAGAAGGAGTGTGCCTTTTACTACAAGCTCAGGGAGGAGGACCCGTTCTACGCGGAGAAGATGGACTTCCTCGCTCCCGGGGAGAACGGTCTGGAGCTGTCCTCTGGCGGCCCGCGTGAACACGACCCCGAGAAGCTCCGCCAGCGTATGATTGCAAAGGGCCTGCGCCCGGAGTCCTTTGGCTGGTATCTGGAGATGTTCGAATACGGCTTCCCACCACACGGTGGCTTTGGCATGGGGGTAGAACGACTGACCCTCGCACTGCTCCAGCTGGATAAGATTACGGAGGCCATGCCCTACCCGAGAACGCCGGATATCCTCACCCCGTGACCGGCAATCGTCCAACACCCACTTTAATTTTTTAATAATTTGACTTCCTTTCAGAGGTCGTGGAAATGCTCGTGAATTCCGTTCTATGGGCACTCGCAGGATACCTCAGCGGTTCCATCCCCTGGGGCTACATAGTCGCCCGTGCAAAGGGAGTGGACATCACAAGGATGGGTAGCGGAAACATCGGCGGGGCGAACGTCGGCAGAGTCTTGGGGATGGGCTACGGCATCCTTGCGGGAATTCTGGATATGCTGAAGGGATTTCTGCCCGCGTACCTTGCATATGTATTTGCGGGCATTGAGTACGCGCTCCTGGCGGCGATGTTCGCTGTTATAGGTGCAGTTTCCTCTGTATTCCTTAGATTCAGGGGCGGAAAGGGCTTCGCTGCAATTGCGGGGGCATACCTTGCCCTCGCCTACGCATCCGGTGTCTGGGGCCCGCTAGCCGTGATGCTCACGCTGTGGATTTCCACTGTTCTCCTAACGCAGATGACCGGTCTTGCGAACATACTGACAATAATCACCGGCATTCCCCTCCACGCACTCATTGCCAGCCCCATAATGACCACGTACGTTACATTCGCCGCCATCGTGACACTCTACAGCCACAGGGACAATATCATCCTCATGCTCCAGGGGAAGCTTGAGGAGCAGCGGTTCTCCAGCAAAAAACGGAGCATAACGATGGATAAGGTGTGAACATGCTCGAATACATCGCCGCAGCCATCATTTCGTATCTCTTCGGGTCAATCCCAACGGCGTACGTGGTAGTCAAACTCGCCACGGGAAAGACCATCTGGGAGCACGGCAGCAGAAATGTTGGTGCACTCAATGTCAAGCGGACAACGGGCTCCCTTGGGCTCGCCCTCATTACAATTGTCGTGGACGTGGCAAAGGCGATGCTTGCCATATGGCTCGTGAAAACTTACTTCCCTTCCGCGGTGGTTCTTGCCCCGTTTTTCGTAGTTCTCGGCCATAACTTCCCAATATGGACGGGATTCAGGGGCGGCCGCGGCATTGCGGTCCTTCTCGCATCCTCGCTCGCTCTGGACCCATCCTTTGCGCTTATATGGGTGGCGCTCTGGCTAATCGGGTACCTGCTGACGGGGTACATAGCAGGGGGCGCCATGATAGCGCATGTCTTCACGCCGGCAGTACAGAAGCTCTTGCTTGGATACGTCTCCGTTCCGCTCGTCCTTGCAATAATCCCCGTCTGGATTCGCTACCGCGAAAAGGCAGACCTCATCGTTTCGGGGCGTTTGCGCAAGCACTACTGGGGTGAAAAGAAATGATGAACGGCAAACACTTGAAGGACGGTGTCAAGCTCGCGACTGACCTTATAGGGAAGGAGATGGACTTCATAAATGCCATAAACGTGTATCCCGTGGCAGATGGAGATACGGGAACGAACATGTACAACACGATGGCGGGCATCTGGGAGCAAATCCAGGACGTCGACACGGAACACGCCGCTGAGATGGCAGAGCACGTGGCAGAAGCTGCCCTTGAAAGTGCGCGCGGGAACTCTGGTGTTATACTATCCCAGTTCTTCTGGGGCTTCCGTGAGGGAATAGGCGACGCGGATAATCTTGATGTGAACCTCGTGGCGGCGGCTTTTGAGGAGGGAAAGAACTGGGCATATCAGGCAGTTGCAAATCCCGTGGAGGGCACAATACTCACCGTAATGAGGGAGACCGCGGAGGCGGCACGTCGTCTTGCGAGTAGCTACACTGACGTATCCGAGCTTCTCCACCACATCTATCAGGCATCGCTTGCCGCCCTTGAGAAGACACCGGAGATGTTGAGGAGGCTGGGTAAGCCCAAGATTATAGATTCCGGCGCATATGGGTTCACGCTCTTCGTAGAGGGCCTCGCCCACGCAATGGGGGCAAACTTCGAAGGGTACCGGGTCAGGGGGATGCGCGCAGAGAGGGAGACTGGCAATGGCAACACCAGCCTGTTCTGTACAAACTACATGCTTGAATTAAACAACGGGGCGACCGCTGACCAGATACGCGCAGTTATAGAGAAGTTCGGTGATTCCATCGTGGTTGTGGGGGGTGGAGGGAAGATGAAGGTGCACATACACACCGACCGCCCCGAAGAGGTAAAGAAGGCCTTGCAGCCGTTTGGACGAATCGTTCAGGAGAGGATTGATAGAATATGGTGAGCCTGCACCCTGAGCGCAACGTTCAAGTCCGCAGGGATAGCTGCGCGCAAGGACTGATTGCCTATTTAAACGAAACTCCACGCAATTATAGAGATGCTCACGAAGGAAGAATTAGAACATGTTGCCAAGATTGCCCGTATAGCACTCTCGGAGGAAGAGGTGAACGAGCTTCTCCCACAGTTTAACGACATTCTTCAGCTTCTGGATAGGGTGAGGCAGCTCCCTCTCGCAGAAGCAACGGCAATCGTCATGACAGATAATGAAAGCGAGTTCCGCGAGGATGTCGTGGAGCGATTCGAGGATTCGGATGCCATTGTGGAGCAGTTTCCGAAGAAGAGGGGCCGCTACGCAGAGGTCCCGCCCAATCTGTGATGCTTATGATAGAGGAAACGCTCGAGCGGATAAAGAGTGGGGAAATCCTGCCCTCCGAGCATCTGGAGGAAAAGATTGAAGTAATTGAAAAGAAGGAGTGGGAACTCAACGCATTTATCACGAAGACTATTGAGCTTGCCCGAGAGCAGGCAAAGAGAGTGGATAAGCTCGTAAAAGAGGGCGGTGGCGAGGCTTTCTATGGGCTTGTCTGGGGAATAAAGGATAACTTTGCATTGAAGGGCGTCCGCATGACATGTGCATCCAAGATGCTGGAAAATTACGTTCCCCCGTACACCGCGACACCGGTAGAAAGAATCATGGAGAATAACGGTGTAATCGTCGGGAAACTAAACATGGACGAGTTTGCCTGTGGGTCCTCTGGGGAGACATCATACTTTGGGCCCACACGCAACGCCAGGGACCCGGAATACGTCCCGGGGGGCTCTTCTTCGGGAGCGGGGGCAGCCGTCGCCGCAGGAATGGTGGACTTGGCCCTTGGCTCAGACACGGGGGGCTCCATCCGCAATCCCGCAAGCTTTAACGGCGTCGTGGGGCTTAAGCCAACCTACGGGCTCGTCTCTCGGTACGGACTTGCAGACCTCGCAATGAGCCTCGACGTACCCGGTCCGCTTGCACCGGATGCCTATGGCATCGCCCTCGCCATGGATGTCCTTCAAGGCTACGACCCAAGGGACCGTGTAACTACGAAGAAGCGTCTTGACTTTTTGGGACAGCTCGACAGCTTTGACCCCGACAGCACCCGCATCGGCGTATCCGACGCGTTGATGGAGGGTGTGGACACCCCTGTGAAGAAAACCGTTGAGCATGTGGTTACATTCTTCGAGAAAAAGGGTGCGGAAATTGTGGAGGTGGAACTGCCGAATATCTGGGCCGCGTTCCCCACATACTACCTCGTAATGTACCCAGAGTTCGCATCGGCCATGCAGAAGTTCGACGGGATAAAGTACGGGCACAGAGCGGAAGGAAACACCCTTGCGGAGCTTGTCTCCCGGACGAGGGGAGAGGGATTTGGCAAGGAAATAAAGAGACGCATAATCATGGGCACGTTCATATCCATGGCGAAGAATGCCGAGTGGTATAATCTGGCACTCCGTGCACGTGCAACGCTGCTTCAGATGTTCAAACAGGCCTTCGAGAAGGTGAATATGATTATATCGCCAACGGTTCCCACGCTGCCATTCAAGATAGGCGAGCGGCTCAACGACCCTGTCAAGATGTACATGGCAGACGCGCTCACAGTCCCGGCGAACCTGACAGGCATTCCGGCAATATCTTTTCCGGGCGGCTGGTCAGGGAAGCTTCCAATCGGTGTCCAGCTAATGGGCCCACGCTACTCGGATTCGCTCCTTGTCTCGGCGGTGCGATTCTTTGAGAAGGAGGGTTCGCAGTGGTCAGAATAGGGTTCGAGATTCACGTTCAGCTGAAAACAGAGTCGAAACTCTTCTGCAAATGTTCCACCAGATTCCTAGAAGCGGAGCCCAACACGAACGTATGCCCCATCTGCACCGCTCAGCCCGGTTCCAAGCCAGAGGGCATAAACGAGGAGGTTATACGCAAGGCGGTCATGGTAGCCCTTGCACTGAACTGCAAGATAAACGAAGGGCCCCTGCGGTTCCTGCGGAAGCATTACTTCTACCCGGACCTTCCGAACAACTATCAGAGGACTTCGGAGCCGTTTGCAGAGAACGGGGAGCTGAACGGCGTCAGAATCAGGGAAATACACATAGAGGAAGACCCCGGGCGATACGAGCTAAGGGAAGGCATTGTCGACTACAACAGGTCCGGCGTTCCCCTCATAGAGATTGTTACGGAGCCTGATATGCACAGCGTGGAGGAGGCTGTTGACTTCCTCAAACATCTACGTGCGGTTCTTGACTACCTCGATGTAATCCTTTACCCTGAAATCGGATTCCGCGTAGACGCAAACGTGAGCATCGAGGGCGGAGAACGCGTAGAGATAAAGAACATAAACAGCATAAAGGGTGTTGCAAGGGCTCTGAAATACGAAATAGCGAGGCACAAGAGGATTCTCGGGATGGGCAAGCAGGTGATTCGCGAGACTCGCCACTGGGACGAGGTTCGAGGCATTACCGTGAGTCTGCGTGAAAAGGAGACGGCGGAGGACTACAGATACATGCCTGACCCTGACATTCCACCATATCGAATACCCCCCGAGCTGGTGGAGAAGATACGTGCAGAGCTGCCAGAGCTCCCACACCAGAAGAAGGAGCGGCTCGTCAGGGAGTACGGCATTGATGAGAGTGCTGCGTGGACCTTTGTCCTGGACAAAGAGCTGGGCGAGATATTTGAAGATATGGCCCGACGGTTCGGCTCGAAGAACGCCGTTTCGTTCTGTCTGAACTTACGCGGTGAGTTAAACTACCGTGACAAATACCTTGCAGAAATTCCAAAGCGAGAGCGCCTCTTCAAACTCGCCGAACTTTATTTCAGTAACAAAATCACAAAACCAGTGTACATTGAGTATCTACGGCGGATTCTGGACGATTCTGAGTTCGTTCCAACTGCCATGGAGTTGCTAAGCGATGATGAAATCCGTGCAATTGCGCGGGAGATACTCAGGGAGCATGAGCAGGCAGTCCGGGACTATAAGGCAGGAGAGAAGAAGGCAGTGAATTTCCTTGTCGGGCAGATTGTCGCGAGAACGAAGGGAAGGGCGGACCCCAAGAGAGCTATTCAGATTCTTCGCGAGGAGCTTGAGAAGATTTAAGCTCTCCCCATTTTTCCCTTGGCGGTATCTTCCCCTCCTCTATGAGCTGGTCGATTATAGAGTCAACGAGCGCCTTGGACGGCACGTACTCTATCTTGCCCTTGCCCACGAGGAGTTCTACTTTCTTCCGAAGTTCCTCCTTCGTCATGTTGAAAACAAGGGTCAAAGGATTTAAACGTAGATTTCCTTTTCCTCGCATGACGGAGTATGAGTATATTGATTTGGGCTACGAACCAAGGGAAACGGATGTGGTCGTTGAGTTTTACATGGAGCCACATCCCGAGGAGAGTTTTGAAAGCGCAGCAAACAAGGTCGCGATTGAATCGTCCATTGGAACATGGACGGATATCAGGACGATGCTCCCAGAAATATACGAGCGCCTAAGGCCGCACATCTTTGAGATAGACAAGGAATCCGGAACGATAAAAATCGCGTATCCCTCCGCCCTGTTTGAGAAGAGAAACATGCCCGGCATCCTTGCTGCAATCGCGGGAAACATATTTGGGATGAAAGCCGTCAAAAACCTCCGCCTCAACTGGATAGAGTGGCCTGAAGAAATCGTCCGCGAATACAAGGGTCCACTCTACGGCATTGAGGGTGTTCGAACCATTCTCGGTGTGAAAGACCGGCCGCTTCTTGGCACGATTGTCAAGCCAAAGGTAGGGCTTCCCGCGGACATCTGGGCAGAGGTAGCGTACAATGCATGGCGCGGCGGGCTGGACCTCGTAAAGGACGATGAGAACCTTGTCAGCCAAGATTTTTGCAGGTTCGAAGACCGGCTCTACAAGGTTATGGAGAAGAAGGACCTCGCAGAGGAGGAAACGGGCGAGAGAAAGGGGTACATGGTGAATATATCCGCACCGTGGGACGAGATGATTCGCCGGGCGGAACTCGTGGAGGATGCAGGGAACGACTACGTCATGATAGACGTGGTGATTGTTGGCTTTTCCGCCGTCCAGGCGTTCAGGGAATACGGCTTTGACTTCATAATTCACGCGCACAGGGCAATGCACGGGGCATTAACGAGGAATCCAAAGCATGGAATAAGTATGGCAGCCCTTGCACGGGTATACAGGATGCTCGGGGTAGACCAGCTTCACGTAGGCACCGCCGTTGGCAAGATGGTGGAAGGAAAGGACGAAGTGCTGGCAAACGTCCGCGCGGTGCGAGAGCCTTTCTTCCATATAAAACCCACGTTTCCCGTTGCTTCCGGCGGGCTTCACCCGGGCCTTGTACCCGACATTGTGGAAATCTTCGGCAATGACGTCATAATACAGGCGGGCGGCGGAGTGCACGGGCATCCAGATGGAACGGAGGCCGGTGCGAAGGCCATGCGACAGGCAGCGGAGGCAGTTCGGGAGGGCGTAAGCCTAGAAGAATATGCTAAGGACCACGAGGAGTTGAAGAAGGCGCTGGAGAAGTGGGGACGAGCGCACACTCGCTAAGCACTCATGGCTTTTATTACTTTATTGCCTTTCTTTAGAAGATGGTTGAGGAGCATGTACGGATGGCGTATAGAGTTCTGAAGGACAAAGATTATTTTAACCTTCGAAATGTGGGCCTCGTCCCGCCCTCTCGCGCCACATTGTCGCCGTTTTGGAATAACGTCAAAGAGAGATGGAAGATGCAAAAGCTAGAGTATCATAAAGCAAGCCTCGCTGCAGTGATTGGTACGGCAGTAAAGATGGCCGGCGGCGAACCTGACAAAGTTGAGCAAGTACTCCAAAAGCTGTTTGTATCTCCCCAGAAACATTACAGGGAGATTACAACCATACGGCGAGCGGCGGCAATTGTCAGCTGGCCATTCGTCAAAGCACGGATGAATGAGTCGGATATTGAGGGGTTAGCCATAGAAATTGGTAAGAAAATATATAACGGGAAGGATATTTCAAACATCCAGCGAAGAAACCTGGCCAGACTGGAGAAAGCATTACATAAGCTAATGAGGGAGGGGTAAAAACACAAATAACTGTACAAACTACATCCCCAGGAAGCCGACGCCGCCCATAGCCGCTTCCTGTTCTTCCTCTATCTT
>CAZAKL010000030.1:0-8861 GCA_964486025.1 uncultured archaeon | reverse complement strand
GCATTCAGGCTTTGGGAGCCTGAGATCCGGGGTTCAAATCCCCGCGGCCCCATCATACCCAAACAAGCATTCGAAGCGGAGGCACGTTCTTGGCAGTTCCTCTTAAACTGGAAGAATACCATATATTTGATGGAAATCCCTGAAATGCTCCCGGGGGAGAGCATATACGAGTACATTTCCCGCATCCAGAAATCGCTGGGCACCGACTACGTTTACGTTATCTACGGCCCCGAAATTCTGGGACCGGTACACGGAAACGTGGATATGCAAACCGCAAAAATGATAATCGACTACGCGCGCCGTCTTGTGAACGGAGTGCACCCGGATTTCAACGTGGTAATTGCAACTGTTGGAACCAACAATCAGCTCGCTGTGAAGAGACTGGGAGACTATGCGTACGTTGCTGTTTTTGTTCCAAAACGGGAAGAAAAAGTGATGAAATTCGAAGAGCTGGCAGTTTAAGCGTTGACGGGAATTCCCAGCTCCTTCTTCAACTCCCTGTAGCGGTTGCGTATTGTAACCTCCGTGACGCCCGCGACGTCTGCCACTTCCTTCTGCGTTCTGCGCTCACCCTTCAGTAGAGCTGCAATGTATACCGCCGCGGCGGCAACGCCCGTGGGGCCTCTGCCGGAGAGGAGCCCCTTTTCTATGGCCTTCTGGAGGATTCGAATGGCCTCCTCCTGCACCTCGCCAGAGAGGCCAAGGGCGCTTGCAAACTTTGGAACGTAATATACGGGATTGGTGAGCGGAACCTTCAGATTAAGCTCCTTCACGATGAAACGATACGTCCTGCCAATATCCTTTTTGGACAGACCGGATGCCTCTGCAATCTCGTCGAGCGTTCTTGGAATGCCGTAGATACGGCAGACCGCATATATGACTGCTGCAACAACTGCTTCAATCAAGCGTCCGCGAATAAGACCCTTCTCAACGGCCTTGCGGTAGAGCGCGGCTGCCTCCTCTATGATACCATCCGGAAGGTTGAGGTAAGAACCAACACGCTTTATCTCTGTCAGCGCAACTGAGAGATTCCGCTCCATGGAGGAGGAAACCGTCGTTCTCTTGTGCCACTTGCGGAGACGGAACATCTGCGCCTTTGTGGACTGTGCAAGCTGTGAGCCGCGCGTGTCGCGGTTGTGCATATCAATAATCGTTGTGAGGCCCTTTCCAATCTTGGTCTCCTTCATGGGTGCGCCAGTTCGCGCCCTGGACTCCATCTGTTCAGAGTCGAACGCGCGCCACTCGGGACCAGAGTCCACTGCAGGCTCATCGAACACGTAGCCACACTCGCGGCAGACCCACTCACCGCGAGCGCGGTCATAGACGATTTTGTGAGAACCACATTCCGGACAGACAAGCTTTTCACCCATGGTTATACCCCCTTCCCGCCCAGGAGGTGCTTGGGCAGGGTGTAGTACTCCTGGGCCTTTGCGCCTTTTACCAACACGTAGGGGCGCGCCACCGGACCGAAAACATCTGCTACTACGCCCAATTTTTCTCCTTTCCTGTCGTAAAGATACGCGCCGATTTTCGGCACGTTGGTACCGTCGCCCCGAATCACGTGATAGCGCTCTACGCTGTGCAGATATTTACCAACCAGCAAAAGCTTTTTAAATTTCACTGTACCGCCCCTCACTTTATCACCTGCGGGAAACGGGTGAAAAATTATTGAAGAAGGACGGCATTCACAACGCCGTGCTGGTTAGGCCTTGAAGTAACGCGCGCCTTCCCGAGTTCCGTCTCTATAATGGCTCCCTTTGTGATAACGTCAGACCGGATGAAGTGGCGGTGCGCCCTGTTCTCCAGGAGGGAAAGAATTTTTACCTTCTGGACCTTTCCGGTCTTTGGGTCTGCAACGTTCGCGTAGGCCGCCTTCCTGAGGCGCACCTTAAGGTTTCCACCGCGAACACGTATAATCTTCCGAACGTCTTCATTGCCAAGGACGGTGTGAACGGTAATTCTGCCCATTTCGTACTTTCTCTTCATTCTAGCGCGAAGGCTACGGCGAAGACCGCCCGTGAACTTTCTCCTGCTCTTACCATGCCAAACAGCCAAGCATAACACCTCCAGAAACGAATATGAACGCTACCTTACAATAGGCGGCTCAGAAGTTTTATAAGGGTTGTGGGCGCAGATACCCTCGCCATCAAGATTCCTCCCTGTACTCCTCCGTCAGCACCCGGCGAATCTCTTTGGCCCTTTTCGGTCCTATGCCCTCCACCTGCGCGAGTTCCCTCTCCGAGGCGGTGAAGACGCGTTCAACGGTGCCAAAGTGCTTCAGAAGCTGCCTCGCAAGCTTTGGACCTACAAAAGGAAGGGATTCCACGATGAACCGCTGCATTTCAGGTAGAGAGAGTATCCTCTTCTCGCCACGGAGGCGGGGTTCTCTGTTCAGTTCCAGCTGCTCCCTCCTTGCGAGAGCCCTGATGTACGCTGCCGTTTCCCTCTCGTCGCGCGTAAAAATAACTGGAATGCCGTAGTCAAGAACGAGGGACGCAATGGCACCACGGATGGCGTTGGGGTGAACGTTTCTGACGGTATAGATGTCCCTTCCCTCGACGATGATAACTGGTTTTGCAAAATGGTCTGCAAGCTTTGCGGCCTGCTCAAAAAGGCGTCCATCGATAATCGACTGGACGAAGTCAGCTGCACTCTTTCTCTCGATAGCTACCCGGTCTGAAACAACATAGTCACCGACGGGAAGCTCCTTCACAGTTATGACCACATCGCCGAACTCGCGGAGGTAGCGTACAATGCCGGATGCCCTTTCACGGTGGTCAACAAGTACGTGCACAATGTCCTTCGGTTTTTCCGGCTTGACAAACTCGGTTATGGTCTTCTGGCCGCGGTCCTGCACGAGCTCCAGCGTCTTCCTGAGTTTTTTCAGGGTTTCAATCATCTTGCGCTCCCTTGCACGTGCCGCCCAGTAATACGCCTCGTCCCGCGTACCCTTCGTCACAAGTATGTACACGCGGCCGGTACTGAACCTTCCCGTTCTTCCCCTGCGCTGTATATGGCGTATTTCCGACGGCACGGGCTCGTAGAATATAACGAGGTCAACGGCGGGGATATCCAGACCCTCCTCCGCGACGGACGTTGCAACGAGAACGTCATACTCCCCGTTCCTGAACGCCTCAATTATCCTCTGCTGCTCCTTCTGAGATAGGCCCTTATCGCCCTCCTTTGTCGCCTGTCCGACAAAGCGCACCGCTCTAATGCCCGCACGGTTCAATTCATCCACGATGCGCTGAGCGGTGTCCCTGTACTGGACAAAGACTATGGCACGGGCGCCGGGATGTGAGCTGAAGAATTCCTTGAGTATTTCCTTGAGCTTTTCCAGCTTGGGATGCTCATAGCCCCTGTGAAAGAGCTCCTTCGTAATGCGGGCAGCTTCTTTAACGGCAGGGTCAATGAGTATGTTCTTCAGGGACTTTGGTGCGCGGGGCTGGAGGGCACGTAGCTCCATACGCTCAAAGTAGCGGTGGAGGGCAGTAATTCCCTGGGATTCCAGAAGCTCCAAGGCGTGGCTGAGCTTAAGAATCTCTGCAACACGTTGCACCGCCTCGTACAAGTCTTCCCTACCAGGGTTTTCCTGGAGATACTGCTGAATTTTCTCTTGGAGCGCAAGGTAGTCCTTCTTCGAGTATGCGTGGATATCTGCAGACGAAACGACCCCAATCTCCTTTAACCGGCGGAGGCGAATGCGTATGGCGTTTTCAAGCAACCTCTTGATTTCCCTGAACTGTTCGGGAAGGGGAACACCAACCCACTGGACGTATATGTCCTTCACGTACGGCTTGACGTCAGGGTCATCCGGCGTCTTTATTTCTATGTTTTTTATGAAGAGGTTCTGCTGCACCTCCCGAATCTTCTCCTCCGTGCCACCGGGGGACGCGGTGAGCGCAAGGATGAGCGGGTTCTTCGCGGTGCGCATGTACTCCTTCGCAATGAAAACGTATGGGTAGTCGCCAACGGCGCGGTGCGCCTCGTCGAACACCATGAGAACAACGTCTTCGAGCGAGATTCGCCCGGTGAGAATATCGTTTTCCACCGTTTGTGGTGTGGCCACGATGATTTTTTCGTCACGCCATAGCTCCTCGCGCTTCTTCGGAGGAACGGCTCCTGTTAGAACGACGATTTTTTCCTCGGGGATATTCATTACCCTTCGAAACGTCTCGGCGTGCTGCACCGCCAAGGGTTTCGTTGGGGCGAGCATGACTACCTTCCCTTCCGGGAAGCGGTGAAGCCGTTCAGCGGCAACGAGAGCGGCAATTATTGTTTTGCCGAGAGCCGTGGGAGCTACGACCAAAGTGTTGCCCTTTTCTAAGACATTGACCGTTATGAGCTGCTGATAGATGCGTGCCTCCACCGTTGACGGCTTTATGAGGGGATGCTTGACGTACTCCGCGCTCTGAGTGGAGGGCATCAACCATATATTATGAGGCAAGTGATTAATACTCCATCACCTTCGACCATTGACGGGCGTGTTGTTTTCCCCGATTCGGGGGTGTTGGAAGCGAAAGGTATTTATATGAGTAAATCCATTTGTAGAGTGCGGAGGTGGAAAAAAATGGGCGAACTACAGTTGGCGCCTGTTGACAGGCTTATTAGGAAGGCTGGTGCAGAGCGTGTCTCTGACGAGGCTGTGAAGGTTCTCGCAAACCTGCTCGAGGACCTTGCAAAGCAGATTACTGAGGCTGCAGTCCAGTACGCACGCCACGCAAAGAGGAAGACCATCACAGCAGACGACATTAAGCTTGCAGCCAAGGCTCTGCTCGGTTGAAGGGCATAACTTCCCTTCTTTCTTTTCACCTACTTCTAAAGCAGAACTGTTCTGACCAATGGCTGTGCGTCGTAGCCCATCCGCCTTAACACTGTGGCCATCTGATACGCGTTTCCGCCGTAGGTGAGAATGCTTTTCGGCTCGGCGCGCTGAACAAACTCCACAGTCTGCCAGAAATCTGCGTGCGAGGACAGGAGGAAACCGTTTCTTGCCCAGCCAGAGCAGGAGCGAGCGACGATTTTCCTTCCGAGTTCCACCTCCAGCGCAGGAAGGATATCTGAGAAGTTGGGGGGCAGAACGAACACGCTGGGAGTCGAAACGTAGTCCCTCCAACCCTCCGACCCGATGAGAACATCCGAAAGTCCAAAGAGCATATTAACACGGTGTGTTCTCTCTGGAACGACCGGTACGACGCCGAAGGAGTTCAGAAGCGCAGTAATTTCCTGGGATTTACCCACGGCGTAGCCTAAGAGTGCCACGTGGTTGCCAATAGATAGATTCATTTCCACCCACTTCTTGATTTTTCCGTACACTTCTGTTCTCGGTGGAAACTGATACTGCGGGGCGCCGAACGTCGTCTCAAGAACAAGGATATCGACGTCCTCTGGAATCTCTGCCCCCGGCTCCAGAATGTCGTCTTCCAGCTTCCAGTCCCCCGTAACAACAATCCGCTTGCCGTTGTCTATCACCACCTGCGCAGAGCCGGGGATGTGCCCTGCAGAAATAAACGAGACGTCGGTGTCCCCGAATACGCGAATTGCCCCCTCTCGCAGCGCCTCCGAGGAGTGCCCGAGAATTTTCATTATCTCATGTGTGCCCGGAGTTGCGTACGGCACGGTCTTCCTAGCAGCCCCGATATGGTCCGCGTGCGCGTGGGTGACAACGTGGACTGCCCCTGGAACCGGCTTTGGCGTGTCTATTGCAATCTTTGCAAGCCCTGTGTCAATGACAACGCCGCTCTTCCAGGGATAGATGAGCACACGAGAATTACATTAACGGAGTTTAAATGTTTCACGGGCGATTTGCAAAGCCTCGGGCAAAGCAAGGAACTTCGATGCGACCCCACACCGCCGTTGGAAGGGGTGCAGGCAGAACGTTTTTATTCTTCCAAAACTATTTTGGAATATGGCGGTGAAAAAAATCTCAATCGTGGATACGCCGCCCGTTCCCGAAGGTATTGAGAGCCCGGATGTTCTGGCAACGTTTATCGCTCAGTCCCTGGACCTCATTCCCAAGAAAGGTAAGCCCGCAGTTGTAATAAAGCTCCTGCAGATATTCACACAGATTGCTGGCAAAAGGGAGGACACCGTTGTCGTAGGGGGACGGCAGATATCTGTCAAAAATGGCGCGATAAAGGTGGATGACCTCTACCACTGGCTTCAGAGCGAGGGAGTTTCCCTTGGCCTCTCTCAGCTGTACACGACGTACCTTTCTCGCCTGCTCGACGCCGGCATTATCGTAAAGAAAAAGGGGTCGAGGTACGGCCTGAGGGCAGACCGGCTGGAAGATGTCTTCGCGGAGATTGCAAGAGACGTCAACTCACTCATAGACAAGATAAAAGCACATGCAGCGCGCCTGGACAAAGCGGTAGGCGAATAACGACTGGGATAAAAAATCAGAGTCCGAAAAACGATAGCACCGTCTTCAATATATCGTCCTCGTAAACGCCAACGTCCTCCGCGTAGTAGAAGAGGACCTTCGCGTTTGACCTGAGCAGTTCCAAAAGTATTGGGGCGGCCATCACCGCCTCGTTCTTGGAGGGGAAGAACAACACAATGTTCATGTCATAGGAGGAAGAAATTGCCCGTAGGGTGTCGTAGAAGCGGGGCACTTTTCTAAAATCCAACTCCAGAGGCGCAATCTTTCCCTCAACAGCCTGCCGTATCTTTTCCTCAAAGTCCCAGTCACTGTCGGCAGATTGAATGACCAGTACGCGCATGAAAACAAAACGCAGAAGTGGTATAAGAAGGATGTGCTCCAAATGGAATGGAAATGCTGAATCATTTGGCCGGGCAACACACTGAACGCGTCGGGTGCACCAAGACCCATATGATACGAAGCATGCGAACAATGATATGGGCAACTGTGGTGTGGCCGGCCCCCGGGCGGGAATCCGTGGCACCAACCCACGCACCGAAATCGCAGATACGGTGAACCCTGAGACCCAAAGGAAGATAACGTGAGTGGCGCCTGAGACGACAGAGAGGGGGGATACAGGCGCCATACTGGATGCATTATTATCGACGATTGTCGTATGCCCCCTAGTACGATTAATAAAGTTTTCTCTCCGATTTCTCTCCATGCCCGTTGAGATATACGGGGAATATGTGGAACTCCGCGAGTTGTTTATTGCACTTGCGATCACGACTGTCCTTGCTTTTGCCGGATACTTGGTAACCCCATCCCTCATCTCAAACGAACAGATGGTGAAGGCGCTCAGCATTACGTTCGGTGTTCTTGGGGCGTTCGTTGGGGGAATCATCGCATCCCTGTTCATAGAACCTAAAAGGGAGGTGTTGGAATGATTGACCCGATCACAATCATCGCCCTGTCTGCCATCTCTGCCCTCCTTTACATGCTCGTCGGTATGATCCCGGGTACAGATGAAACGGCAACCATTGCCCCGGTTGCGCTCGCACTCCTGCTCGCGGGCGTTGACCCCTTACTCGTTCTGGCATGGTTTATGGCGTGTATCGTGGCATTTAAAATGGCTGATAGTGTTCCAGTAGCCTTGGCGGGAATACCCGGAGGAGTTATGGCTGTTCCCCAGGTTCCAGACGCAATAACCGCGAAGAAAGAAGGACTGGCAGATGTAATCCTGAGAAAAGGGCTGGCAGCAAGTATCATCGGCACGATTGTTGCAACGGTACTTGTTCTGGCTGTTTCAGGGCCGCTCATGCCTGTTGGTGATTTTCTGAAGATAAAAGATGTTGTTCTTGGAGTTGAGGTGCCCAGATGGTTTTGGATTCTGTTCTTGGGAACGCTAATACTTGCGGTCACGTCGCAGAATCCCGTTCTCGCACTTCTCACAATCCCCGCTTTCGCCCTTGTCATTCAGGGGCTACGGGGCGTCTATGGGAAGACGGTGTTCATCAGCTTCTTCTTAGGCATTACGATCGGGCCGCTCCTCATGGAACTGTTTAGCGTACTCAACAAGAAACTCAGGAAAGAGTACGAAAGGAGTGGAAAGATGCAGATAAAAATTGCAAAGACGCATGAGATTCCCCTGAACCCGTTCAAGCACCTGACAAAGGAGGAGGCAGGGCACGCAGGCGTCTGGGCAGCCATCACATCTGTCCTGGCGACGTTTATGTCCCCTGTGGGGCTCACCATCCTCATTGGTGACCTCCTCAAGAAGACAAAGAAAGATCCCGTCGAGGGCGCGCTCTTAGCATACTCCGTGCGTGACGCGATAAAGAACGCCACATATATCGGAGGCACGCTTATCCCGCTGCTCGTGCTTGGCGTGCCCACAGGGCCCATGAGTGCAGGACCCGCGCTTCCATTCTTCCTCCAGATAAACGGACAGGTTCCCGCAGAGTATCTGCTTCAAACGTACGACTACATGACGATCGCAGGAGTGGTGCTGCTATCCGTCCTCGTTGGCGGACTTCTAGCATACACGATACTCACAAAGTACTCCCGAAAACTCACCCTCTTCGTGTTCAGGAAAGTACCCGCAGAGGCGCTCTACGGAATCTTCATAGCCATCGTGCTACTGCTATCCTATCACGACGCGGGCATCGCTGGAATCTTCGGCATGCTCGCAGTGAGTCTCCTAGCAGGAACGCTCTGGAAACTTGGCGTGTCGCTGGGCGTGCTCTTCATGACGCTCGTGATGGCACCAATCCTAGTATCGTTCTTCGGACTGTAAAAATAGTGCCGCCGGCAGGTTCGCGTCAACAATGAAATGGTAAGAAAGTGCTCCGGCCGGGATTCGAAGGCCAGATTCTCTGGCCGGACGAGTGTGAGTGGGGTCTGCGACCCCACGCCCAGTGGTGCGGGCGACCGAAGCGTCGCCCTCGCCGTGGCGTTAACCGACACGGCGGTTATGCTCCGGCCGGGATTTGAACCCGGG
>CAZAKL010000029.1:0-9444 GCA_964486025.1 uncultured archaeon | reverse complement strand
TCGGTCTTCTGAAGAAAGAGGGGCTTGTGCGCTTTGAGAAGGGAGTACTTACGCTTACGGAGAAGGGAAAGGGTTACGTCTTCCCGTGGGAGCGTTGCTACGAGACCCTTCGCTGTCTTGATGATGAATCGTACAGAATTCTCAACCGCCGCGGTCTTGTGACGAGGGAGAGGGAGGTCGTCTGGTACGCGGAGCCAGAGCCCCTCTTGTTCGAGGTACTCCCCCACGTGCGGGACGACCTTGTCGATGCCGTCACGCCCGAGCTCCTTCGCAGCGGTTCATGGAAGGGTAAAGAGTTCCGTGCGTATGACGTCGTCTCCCCCATTCCCAAACGCGCTTACGGAAAAAGACAGCCATACTATGAGTTCCTCCGTCGTGTAAAGGATAGATTGTATGCTCTTGGCTTTCAGGAGGAGGAGCCAGGGGAAATAGTCCTGCCCATGTTCTGGAACTCCAATGCTCTCTTTATGCCTCAAGACCACCCTGCCAGCGATATTCACGATATATACTTCGTTTCGGCACCGAAAACACACTCAGACGTTCCTCCCGAGTGGAAGGAGTATATGGAACGCGTGAAGCGTGTGCATGAGCGCTCTTGGGGCTACAAATGGGACGACGAGAAGGCCTGTCGCCTCGTCCTTCGCTCTCACGCTACAGCCCTTTCGGCATTCCTCTTGGCGAGTAAGCCGAAGATTCCCGGCAAGTACTTTACCGTATCTCGTGTGTTCCGTCCCGATGAGTTTGACTACAAGCATTTACTGGAGTTTAACCAGCTGGACGGCGTTGTGCTCTCGGATGATATTAGTTTCCGCGACCTGCTTGGCCTGCTGAAGGACTTCGCCCGGGAGTTCGCAGGAACGGACAGGGTGAAGTTCAAGGCGGGCTACTTTCCCTTCACCGAGCCGTCCGTGGAACTATTCGTCAAGCATCCGGAGAAGGGTTGGATTGAGATCGGGGGAGCGGGCATGTTCCGGGAGGAGCTTCTGGAGCCCTTTGACATAAACGTTCCAGTCATTGCTTGGGGCCTGGGCATTGGGCGGTTCGCCATGATGGAACTTGGTATAACGGATATACGTGAGTTTTACTCCAAGCGGCTGGGATATCTGCGCAGCGCCAGAAAGATATGGGGGGTGTGATATGCCGAAGTACGATGTTCGCCAGGAAGATTTGGAGCGCCTGGTGGGCCGAAAATTCAGCGTGGAGGAGATAGAAGACATCCTCTTCGACCTTAAGGCAGAGCTTGACGACTACGAAGATGGAATCATAACTGTGGACTATTCCGACACAAACCGTCCGGACATGTGGTCTGCAGAGGGCCTTGCACGGGAGATGCGGGGTTATTTGGGCATTGAGACGGGCTGTCCAACATACGATGTGCGTCCCTCGGGGGAAGAGGTACACGTGGATTCGTCTGTTCAAACGGTCCGTCCAGTCATCGCCGCGGCGATTGTGAGGGGCGTTAATCTGGGCGCTGCGGGCTACGAGCAGATTATACAGCTTCAGGACAAGATTATGCTCACCTATGGCCGCAAGAGAAAGCGTGTGGCAATAGGCACCCATAACGCGGACCTGATTTCGTTCCCACTGCGCTACACCACCGCAGCCCCCGATGATGTTTCCTTCGTCCCCCTTTGGGAGAACAGGGAGATGACCCTCCGCGAAATCCTTGAATTTACAGAGAAGGGCAGGCAGTATGCATCCCTCTTGGAAGGGTATGAGCGATATCCAGTACTTCTGGATGCCAGCGGCAAGGTTGTGTCCTTTCCCCCCATCATAAACTCCAACGATATTGGTAATATCGGGCCGGAGACGAAGAACATATTTATCGATGTGACGGGAACCGACGAAAGAGCAGTCCTAACAGCCCTGAATGCAGTGGTTGCAGCTCTTGCGGAGCGGGGTGGCAGTATAGAGTCCGTAAGGGTTGTGTATCCCTACCGGACGGTGGAAACGCCTGACCTGACGCCGAAGACGTTTACCATACACAAGTCCTATGCGGAAAGGATTGCGGGCTTGAGGTTCACCGATGATGAGTTCAGGACGCTTCTCGAGAAGGCGCGCTACGGTGTGAAGGACGTCAAAGGGGACGCGTGGACCGTTCTCTACCCCGCGTACCGTGCAGACATCATGCACGAGCGCGATGTGGTGGAGGATATCATCATTGCATATGGATACAACCGCGTCGAGCCGAAGCTGCCCAAGTTCATGACCAAGGGCGGAGCCTCGGAGTACACAAAGCTGGAAGACGCGGTGAAGGAACTGCTCATAGGGACGGGGGCACAGGAGATAGCAACATTCATCCTTACATCTCGCTCTGTCCTTGAGCGTGCAAAGCACGTGCCCGTTGTTGTTCTCCAGAATCCAATGACCGAAACATTTTCCCTTGTCCGTCCGGCGCTATTCCCCACTGTTATGGACTTCCTCTCTGCGAATACGGGTGAGGACTATCCCCAGCGAGTGTTTGAGGCGGGCGATGTTGTCGTCTCTGACAGTAAGAGCCCCACCGGAACGCGTACGGAGCAGCACGTTGCCTATGCTCTCGCCGATTCATCGGTAACGTACACGGATGTCCGCCAGGTGCTTGAGTTTCTTTTGGACCAACTGGGCGTTCCCTACGAACTACGCGCCAAGGACTACCCGTTCTACATCCCCGGGCGCTCTGCAGAGGTAGTTTCAGGGGAAACGGTTCTCGGCCACGTTGGCGAAGTGCATCCCGAGGTGCTCGAATCCTTCGGTATTGAAATGCCCACAGCCGCCTTTGAGCTATCCCTTTCCAAGATTCTGGAGGTGATTCGATGATTAATCCCCTTCTTGCAATTTTCTCCTATCTTCTCGGATCTGGAAATGGGAAGAAATAGAATCACTCCAGCGCGTACTTTTCCCTTATCTTCAGGTCCTCGTCGAATTCATATACGATGGGTAACGCCACAGGCACTTCCAGTTGCCGTACCTCGTCCGGCGTGAGCCCGTCCAGCTCCATTATTATGCCGCGAAGGGTGTTTCCGTGGGCTGCAACGAGTACGGTCTTTCCCGACTGTAGTTCAGGCACGATTCTTTCCCTCCAAAACGGCAGGACGCGTTCTATTGTATCCTTCAGCGATTCCGTGCTCGGGAGAAGTTCTGGCGGGATGCCCTTATACCTCTCGTCGAATCGCGGGTGTCTTGGGTCATTCCAGTCAAGAGGGGGTGGTGGTGTATCGTATCCCCTTCTCCACGCCCAGAACTGCTCCTCCCCCACTTCTTTACGCACTTCATCCTTGTTTCTTCCCTGGAGTGCACCGTAATGCCTTTCGTTCAGCCTCCAGTGCTTTTCGCAGGGAATCCAAAGTCTCTTCATCTCCTTCAGCGCAAGAACGCCTGTCATGATTGCCCTCTCTAAATACGAAGTAAACCAGATGTCTGGCTTATATCCAGCAGCTTCTATCACTTTTCCGGCGTGGCGGGCTTGCTCTTCGCCTTCTGGGGCAAGCGGAACGTCAGTCCACCCTGTAAATATGTTTTCCTTGTTCCAGACGCTAAGTCCGTGGCGAAGAAGGATGAGGGTGGGCATGTCACTCCACCCTGTACATTGAAACAATCTCCTCCCAGTTCCTGTTGCGTTCGCGCTTCCAGAAGGGGCCCTTGCGCACCGAAGGCCAGCCCTCTTCGTAGGGTATCTTCTCGTCGTTCACGTAGAAGATGCCCGTCGGTACCCTTGCGTCGGGGTCTAGCTCGTAGTTCCACTCCCTGGCGCGTTTCAGCGCTGCCCAGTAGTCGTGGATATCGTGCCCTTCATCCTCCAGGCGATAAACGTGCTCGCGGAAGTACTGTGTCGTGTCGTGGAATGAGACACAGGGCTGGAGCACCTCCACCAACGAGAAGCCCCTGTGCTTTATCGCTGCTTTCAGTGTCTCCTTAAGGTGCACCACGTCGTAGGCGAACTCTCGCGCAACGAACGTAGCTCCTGCCTCTAGCGTGAGCGCTATGGGGTTAAGAGGCTCCTCAAACGTTCCGAGAGGTGTGCTCTTGCCCTTGAATCCCTTCTCAGTGGTGGCGGTTGCCTGGCCCGTGGTCAGGGCAAAGACCTGGTTGTTGTGGAGCACCACGGTGATGTCGGAATTGTAGCGCGCCGCGTGGAGCAGGTGTGAGATTCCCTCGTTGAGAAGACCGCCATCTCCACCGTAGGCAATGACCTTCAGCTCTGGATTTGCGAGTTTTATACCGACCGCAGGGGGAATTGCGCGGCCATGTAGCCCGTAGAATCCGTTGACGTTTATGTAGTCGTATATCTTGGCGCCACAGCCTATATCCGCGGTTATAACGAAATCCTTGCGCTCGGCAAAGCCCTCATTTATGAGCTCGGCGATTGCCATCTTGCTGGCTGTAAGGATTCCAAAGTTGCCACAGCCCGGACACCATGTGATTGGCGCCGGCGTGTTCAGGTCGTTTGGGGTCATGCCACACATTTTCACAACCTCCTTATGATGTATTCGGGGGTGAAGGGCCTCGCGTCGTATTTGAGGATTTTTTCCTCTATAATCATGCCCGTCTTCTCGGCTATGATGTCGCCGAGGAGGCCCGTGACGTCGTTTTCAACAAGCACAATCCTGTCGGCGTCTTTCACAGCATTCATGAACTGCTCCACGGGGAAGGGCTCGATGTAGGATACTTGGACGAACTTCCAGCCATCCAAACGTTTTATCGCGTCTACGATAGCGCCCTTTGTGCTTCCCCACGAGACAATCACGTTATCCCCTGAGCCGTAGACGCTGACCGGTTCAAGTTTATCTATCTCCCCCGCTATGTACTTGACCTTTCTGAAGCGTTTGTCGTTCATCTTTATGGCCCACTCGCCTTCTTCCGTTGTGTAACCGTACTCATCGTGCTCATAGGACGTTGCGCGGACGGGTACGTCTGCCTGTCCGGGAACGGCACGTGGGCTTACGCCCGTTTCCGTTATTTCGTAGCTCTTGTAGTCTGCAGGCACGTGGTCGATGATAAAACGTTTTGGCTTCACGCGCGGAGAGAACCCGTCAACGGTATATGTGGATTCGGCGAGGTGCTTGTCCGAAACAATGATGGACAGAACCCTGTACTTGTATGCGAGATAGAACGCCTCCATCGTTCTCTCAAACGCCTCTCTCGGATCTCCTGGGGCAACTACGACCTTGGGATACTCGCCGTGGCCTATGTTCACAGCCATCTTCAGGTCGCCCTGGCCCGTGTATGTGGGAATGCCAGTTGATGGTGCGTTGCGCATGGCCAGGTATGCGACCAGTGGTACCTCGCTCATTCCCTGCATGCTCATAGCTTCGCCCATGAGGGCAAATCCGCCGCCTGACGTCCCGACCATCGTCATTGCACCGGCGTAGGAGGCACCGAGGGCAGCGTTTGCCACGGCAATCTCGTTTTCGAGCTGGACGACCTGGTAGTCGTACTTTGTCTGGAGCGCGGCGAGGTAGTGAAGGACTGGCGTAGCCGGCGTCATTGGATATGCGATGTATAGATCGATGCCCGCTGCAATTGCACCGAGTGCAACTGCCTGGCTTCCGGATATGAAGTAGCGTGCCTTCTTTGCTGGCTTCACGTCTATGGCGTGCCCCGCATCTACCGCATCGTAGCCCCTGCGGGCCGCCTTTACTGCAGCCTCGTTGCCCTTAAGTTCTTCGCGAATTGTCTTCTCCAGAGCTTCGAAGGGCATGCCGAAGTGTTTCCATGCAGCGGCGATGAGGATTGTGTTCTCCATGATGCGCGGAACGTTAAGTTCCTTTATGATCGCGTCCGTGTCCACGGAAATCTTCTTATCCGCGTTGACCCTGTTGGGCGCGAAAATTACGGCGTTCTTCTTCATCTCCGCCGCATGCCTGGAGATGGTGTCGTCGTTTAGCGCTATGACAATGTCGTGACCCTCAAACTCGTGAGACATGATGGGCTCGTTGGATATCCTCAAAACGTTGAAGTTGTGGCCCCCGCGGATGAGCGAGGGGTAGTCCCTATAGTTAAAAACGTAAAAACCCTCTCGGACAAAGGCCTTCCCGAGGATTTCAGCGGCCTTTGCGATGCCCTGGCCCGCTTCTCCTCCGATCAGTATCTGGCGTTCCATGCTCTTATAACGCTGTTAACATTTAAATCTCTGAGTGTATGTATCTACATGCCCGGAGATGAGCGAAAGGGATTTGATCGAGGCATTCTTTACATCCTCATAGCTGTTGTTTACCTTGCTCTCGCGTGGGTAATCATTGACAGCTTGGACTGGAACCCTCACACCCCAAATTATGCTCAGTATCTTGTGGGGGCGTCAGGAGCTTACGTGGACGGGGGTGTTTATGGCGATAGATACTTTTTCGTAGTGGCTGATTCTGGGGATGCAAATTCAGCAGCACTTGTTTTCACAGACCCTTCGGGAGAAGTTCTTGACGCGTATCGGCTTTCACCCCGTCCCTCCGCCGTTATGAACACAAAGAACGCGCTTTTTTTCCTGTTTGTGGAAGGAAACAGATTGCAGATCCTTGCATATCGTGAAGGCAGGTTTTTGCACACATTTGCAGCATCTACCACGTGGTCACTCCAGCCGATCTATCCGACGCGTGTTGTTGATGATCCATACGGGCTAGCCTTTGCGCGGAAGGACGATATTGATGCACAGGGTATAATTTTCGTATCGATCGAGGATAACGTTCTGGATCCTTTGCTTCGGGTGTACTTTTGCAGGGGGTGTGAGTTTACCCCTCTATATGCGCTCCCGAATGGGGAGCTTGCTGCATCCGTGCGTAAAGCTGTCACAATTTTTATACCGGCACAGAATGGCGTGCGGACCATCGAAGTCCGGTCAACTCCCGCCATTTTGCCCACAGATGTATGTGGGGATGTTCTTGTGGGAGTCAGTGAGGATCGCCACTTGGTGTGGAGTAAACTTGAATCGGACCGCCTTTACGATGCGAATATCCCTGTGGAATCTTTTCCGATTTGCAGGGATGATGAAATTTACTTCTCATCCGATGGGGTGCTTTCTGCAGTAACCATTTCTCCGGAGCTGAACGAGGTCGTTTCGTTCTTTCCAGCGCACCTCCCTTCGTTCCCTATGCCGTCTTTGATGACCTCCCCTACTTTGTTCTGGCAGGAGAAGATTCCGGCAACCCAGCGTTTTTGAGAAACTATGTCTCTGGGCTCAAGTGTCCCGACACATTATACCGCGTGGACAAGAATGTCGACGTAGAGATGCTGCCAATTACGTACTCCGACGCCAGCGAGATTAGGTGGTCAACGCCAACAACCGCTCCAGCCGAGGGCTTTGTGTCAGTGGAGCGGGTGACGGTGGACGAGGACTTTCGTTGCTACAGGCCATAATTCTTTAGCGCCTCTACCACTATCCGATGAACCTCCCCTGGCGTTCCCCTCCCATCTACAACGAGGAATCTCTCCTTCTCCGCGATTTCCAAATATTTTTTGCGGACGGAACGAAGGAATTCTAACTGCTCGAATTTTTGGACAAGGCCATCATTTCCGTGGGCCCGTTTCATTATTCGTTCCATTGCCATCTCCGCGGGAATGTCGACGAGTACCGTTACGTCAGGTTTTGGGAAGTCACGGTTAATATAGTTCAGAAAATCATCAGGAATGCCTTGTAAACTTTGATAAACGAACGATGACCAGTAATACCTTTCAGATATAACGATTTCCCCTGCCTTCAGCGCCGGACGAATGATTTTCTCCACGTGCTCGTTCCGGTCAGCAGCCATCATGAGTGCCACAGTCTTCGGGTGCGGAGCGTCCTTTGATCTGAGCAGTATCCGCGCGAAGTATCCTGTGAAGAGTTCCTTTGTGGGTTCTTCCGTTAGGACGACCTTCTTTCCCTGGCGAATCAGATAGTCTGCCAGCATTCTGGCCTGCGTGCCCTTTCCCGACCCGTCGATGCCCTCGAAGACGATGAACATGATTCCATAATTCGGCGGAAGAATAAAAGGGAATGGTTGGAGGGGCGAACC
Organism: uncultured archaeon; assembly: GCA_964486025.1. Taxonomy (GTDB): domain Archaea; phylum Iainarchaeota; class Iainarchaeia; order JAADDC01; family JAADDC01; genus SZUA-1452. Next base: position 1,480 of record CAZAKL010000029.1, on the reverse strand, counting down.
CCTCACTTCGTTTTCTTAACCACGGGTATCTCCCAGAACTCCTTTGGCATGTATGGGTGCAGGACCTTGGGTATTCTCACTATTTCGTTCTCCGGGTCGTAGTGGTTCTCAAGTATTGCCAGCATCACGCGCTGTGCCGCCAGTGCTGTGCTGTTCAGCGTGTGCACGTAGTCTGTCTTCCCGTCCTTCCTGCGGTAGCGTATGTTTGCACGCCTTGCCTGCCATGCCAGGCAGTTTGAGCAGGAGACCACTTCTCTATACCTGCCCTGTCCCGGATACCACGCCTCTATATCGTGCTTCCGCGCCGCCACCATGCCTAGGTCGCCCGAAGAAATCTCCACGACTCTGTATGGAATTTCCAGTTTCTGCAGTAGTTCCTCGGCGTTGCTCTGAAGGAATTCGAACTCCTTCCACGAGTCCTCGGGATAGACGTAGGAGAACTGCTCCACCTTGTGGAACTGATGGACGCGGAAGATGCCCTTTGTGTCTTTTCCGTGCGAGCCTGCCTCTTTTCTGAAGCAGGGTGACCATCCCGCGTAGCGCTTTGGGAGTTCGCCCACCTCGAAGATTTCGTCCATATGGTACCCTAGGAGCGCGTGCTCCGCCGTTGGAATCAGGTAGAGGTCCTCCCCCTCTACCTTGTATATGACGTCCTCGAAGTCAGTGAAGTATGTGGCCGCTTCCTCTACCCTTCTTCTCATCATGTACGGCGGTATGATGGGCTCAAATCCCTTCTTCATGAGTTCCTCAAGCGCCCAGCGCGCCAGTGCGAGGTCCAAAAACACCAGCGCCTTTTTTTCGTAGTAGAAACGGCTCCCAGATGTCTTTCCTGCGCGCTCCGTGTCTGCCACGTCCAGCATTTCAATGAGGTCGTAGTGGTGCGGTGGCTCCCAGTCAATGACCTCGTGCTCCACCTCGTGTCCGTCCGTTTCCTCCTTGAACTGAGCGAGATGCTTCCTCCAGACGCGCGGCCTGCCCCAGAACTTGATTGGTTTGTTGTATGAGTCGTCCGGCCCGATTATAACCTCTGGATGCAGGAAGTTGGGCAGGTATTTGAGGTTCTCGTCTATGAGTCGCTTCAGCTCTGCCTCCCTTTTTTCTAGCTCCTCTATCTCGGTATCCAGTTCCTTCGCCCTCTTTTTCAGTTCCTCCGCTTCTTCCCTTTTTCCCTCCTTGTAGAGCCGTCCAATCTCCTTCGATATCTTGTTTCTCTCCGCACGGAGCACGTTGAGCTCCTTTAGAACTTCCCTCCATTCCCTGTCGAGACGCTCCACCTCCTCGACGTTGGGTATGAGCTCCTCAAGATACCTCTTCTTCAGCATCTCTATGACTTCTTCTTTCCTCTCCCTAATGTCCACTATACTCAGCACGTTTTACACCTCCAACAACTGGGGCGATCGCGAGAATAAGTCCGAGGCGTTATGCGGATTGGTACGGCATCGCCCTCCATAGAAGGATGGGAAAGGGGGTATTTATATCT
>CAZAKL010000028.1:0-9481 GCA_964486025.1 uncultured archaeon | reverse complement strand
TGCTATCTTTCATCATCGTTGCCTCAGCCGAAACCTCCGTCATCACCGATAAAAAGATGAACAATCTGTTTTTATCATGGGCAGAGAGTGGAAGCTCAAGGACGTCGGACTCCTCTTGCTCGGCGCCGGCGCGCTCATAGTCGCGCTGGTCGTGGCACACTGGTATTTCGTCGAGGTTCTTCCAAGGATGCATGCGGAACCGGGATTGCGCGCATGGTGCTCTGTGGATGGAAATACCGCCTATGTACAGATTAATGCGAGTGAAGAGGTGCAGAATGTCGTCGTGAACATTGCCGGGAAGGAATGCAGATACGATACAATGTACCCCGGGACGACGCAGGTCTGCACGGCCGAGGTAAACGGTACGACGGTGTTCACAGTCACCTACGAGCACAGGGGAAGAAAGGTAGAGGAGTCAGACGTGTGCAGGGTTGTTAAAACAATCCCCGTCATTGATTAGAACGGCGGGATGGGGATATGAACCTCCGCATGAGCGCCACGCGATGATGAGGGTGAGCACTCTCCGACCGCCGCTTTTATCCACTTCCCTCCATTTTTACTCATGGCAGATATTGAAGACCTCGTAAAGATAGCAAGAACGGACATAAGGGAAGAGAAAGTGAAGACTGCCGTAATCGACGTCCTCAAAAACCCGAGAATAACGTTTGCAGACGTTGAACCAAAGATATCGGTGGAAGAATCTCCTGCAGCGCCAAGGGCCCATCACTCCTATCCTGGGGGGCTCATAGACCATACAATTGGCGTCGCCATCCTTGCGAAGCACTTCACAAACGCGTTCTCCGAGCTGTACGGATACGGCGTGAAGAGGGACTACGTGATTGGCGCTGCCCTGCTCCACGACATATTCAAGTACTACCAGTACGAATACGACGAGGTAACGGGGGGATTCCGCCAGCGGGAGGACTGGTACCTGCAGCACGACTTCGCACTTATAGCAGAACTCTCCCACCGCAAGGCACCGGAATACCTGATACGCGTCTGTGCAGAGGCACATGGATTCAACGTGCTGGCCACGCCGGAGGGGCAGATAGTCCACCTCGCCGATTCGACGGACGCGAAGTTCGCATCAAAGATACAGGATATCGTGTACCGCGCATGCATCGACCTGGAGAGGGAAACGGACGGGGAGGTGCTGGCAATAAAGGCATACTACGCAATCGTGAAGAAGCACTCCCTCTACGAGCTGGCGCGGATAGCACAGGAGAAGGGCACAAGGGAGCTTCGCACATTCATAAGAAAGGAGTTGGGAGTGTGAAAACCGTCGGAATAGACCTTGCTGCACGGGAGAAAAACCCGACAGGAGTGTGCATATTCGAGGACTGGCAGGCAGAATGCAGGACGGTAAAGAGCAATGAAGAGATTGTGGAAATTATCAGAAAGGCATAAAGAACCGGCATGAAAGAGATGCTTTGCTCTGCGCACTCGTCGGAAGGCGATACTTTCACGGCGGAATCAGGAAGCTCGGTAAAGAGTCGCCGATATACGTAATAAGCGAGGATGCGGCGAAGAAGGACATCCTAAAGATTTACGAGAATATGAAAGGGAAGGGGAGCGCTTAGAAGCGGCCCCTTCCGCCGAAGGAACGACCCCTGCTGGGGAAATCGTAACGCCGGGGCATGGGGAACTCCTTGTCGGAGACGTTTATATCCGTGTTTGCCTCGAAATCGCCGTCGACCTTTTCCATCTTGCCGTACTTACCGACGTTCAGGCGAAGATGGCCGCGGATAACGGTAGTATACCCATTCTCTATGTGGACATACTCACCCGGCTGAACAGCCTCTGCGCTATCGTCCCAGAGTGAGAGAATGACAGAACCACTCTCATCGCCAACTAGGTACTCCACAAGCCGGTGCGTCCTTCCATCCTTCCTGGAGGTAATCTCCTTGTCCTCCACAACTTCAACAACCTTCACGGTCACGTCCACGTTCTTTGTGGACGGACCCAAACTCGCAACTTCCATTTTGTACACCTCGGTACGTCGGAAGGAAGGGCATCCCACAGTTTATAAAAGGGTGTGCAACCCGTATTTTCCCGTGAAGTTCCGCATACTCGCGGCAGACTCTCTGGGGGTCAGGTCCCTCGCAACGGTCGTGGATGTGGGTGGAATCCGCATTGCCATAGACCCCAGCGCTGCACTGGGACCGAGGAGATATGGGCTACCACCACACGAGCGAGAAGAGGAAGCGCTTAGCCTTGCCAGCAAACGCATAAACGAGGAGGTTCGAAACGCCGATATCGTCATCTTCACGCACTACCACTGGGACCATTACAATCCCGACCTTGACCTGAGTGGAAAGACGATATACGCCAAGGACCCGAAGAACTTCATCAACAAATCCCAGCAGAGGCGGGCAGCTCTCCTCAAGTACAATGCTACTCCCGCAGACGGCAAAACTGTGGATATCGGGCCGGAAGAAATTGTGTTCTCGCCACCACTACCGCACGGACCGGATGGAACAAAGCTCGGCTACGTGGTGGCAGTCAAGATTGGAGACCTGCTCTTCTCGTCGGACATACAGGGACCGGTAAGCCGCACAGCCGCCGAGTGGATAGTTGAGCAAGACCCAAAAATCATAATCATGGATGGGCCACCAACGTATTTCCTCGGCTACAGATTCTCGGCAGAGAGCAGGGACGCCGCCCTTCAGAACCTGGAGCGAATAATGGAAAAAACAGGGGTGAAGGAGATAATACTCGACCACCACCTGACAAGGGACCTGAAGCGGGAGGAAACGTTCCCCATATATGACAGGGCAGGGGACTACGGGGTGCGGATAAGCACAGCGGCGGAGCACCACGGCTTCAAGAACCTCCTACTCGAGGCGTGGAGGAAACAGTTGTGGAAGGGTGAAAAAGAGGTTGGTGCAGATATTCTAAGGAGGGTATACAATGAATGACAAGGCGATATTCGTCAACCTCTGCCCTAACTGCGAAGGGGAAATAGGGGACTCCCGCCTGCGCATAAAGAACCCGTGCAGAACGTGTTTACCCCAAGAAATCGTGGAGAAGGATTACGATAATCTCGTTTTCAGCGTGTATGACGCTCTCGTCAAGAATGACCGCTTGAAGAAATACAGAACCGTGTACGAGGTAATATCTCGGCTCAAAGACTTCAACGAATTCTTCAAGAGGGCCGTCGGCTCGACGCTGTGGAGTGCACAGCGCACATGGGCGAAGCGCGTATTCCTGGGCAAGTCCTTCTCCATCGTGGCACCAACGGGCATAGGAAAGACGGCATTCGGCATGGCCCTCGGGCTGTACCTGGCGAGGGAGGGGGAGAAAATCTACTTCATCCTCCCCACATCCACGCTGCTCACCCAAGTGTCCCAGCGGCTCAGGGAGTACGCTGAAAGAACGGGAACGGATGTAAGGATACTCACCATCCACGGCAGGATGAAAAAGAAGGAGCGAGAAGAAGCAAATGAGGCACTGAAAAACGGCGAATTCGGCATACTCGTGACGACGTCGCAATTTCTTACCCGCAACTACGACTCCATTAAGCACATTCCCTTCGACCTAATATTCGTTGACGATGTCGATGCGTTCCTCCGCACCTCCAAGAACATCAATAGAGTCCTTCTCCTTCTCGGATTCACGGAAGAGGTGCTTAACGATGCGTACGAGCTCATAAAAGCAAAGTTCACCCTCCAGTTCAGACCAAACGACCAGACCCTCAGAAAAAAGATTAACGAATTGCAAGAGCGTATAGAGACGTTCCGGCAAAGGAACAGAGTCGGGCAGATAATCGTTGCATCCGCTACGGGAAGGGCGAGGGGCATACGGGTCAAACTCTTCAGGGAACTGCTGGAATTTGAAATTGGTAGCACCAGAGCAAACCTCCGGAACATAACGAATGCGTACACAGCACTCAAAAGTCCAGAGGAACAGATAACGGAGTATATCAAAACGTTAGGCCGGGGAGGTCTCGTGTTTGTCCCAACAGACCTCGGACAGGAGTACGCGAAGGAATTGACAGATACCCTCAGTAGGAAAGGCATTCGAGCGATGCTGGCAACTTCGGAAAACGCCCAGAATGTCCTGGAAGCGCTTCAGAAGGGTGAAATAGATGTCGCGGTTGGAATGGCTGCGTACTATGGCGTCCTTGTCCGCGGAATAGATATGCCTGAAATCATAAAATACGCCATCTTCGTGGGGGTACCCAAGTTCAAATTCACGCTGCGCTTCGAGAACGCACCACCCGGACGCATAGCATACATGCTAGACGTTGTAGCAGACGTTCTTGAAGACGAAAAGCAAGCAACAGAACTGCGACGGCTGGCAAACCAGATAAGACGGCGCAACAGAGAAGAAGACATCGAAAGAGGCAGAGAAATCCTTCAGAACCTGCTTCAAAACAGGGATGTACTCGAAAAGCTCAAACAGAGTAAGGACGTCGTCATTATAGAAGAAAACGGCGAGCCAAAGATACTTATAGCAGACGCAAAGACATACATACAGGCCACGGGAAGAACGTCACGCATGTACGCAGGAGGGATTACCCCGGGTCTCTCCATCGTCCTCGTAGATGATGAGCGCGTTTTCAACCAGTTAAGAAGATACATGCGCTTTGTGCTGGACGAGGAGTTCGTACCGCTTGAAGAGATAAATCTCAAGGAAATCGCAAGAATTCTGGAGGAGGAAAGAAAGAAGCAACACAGAAAGATGGAAGACCCCGTTAAAACAGTCCTGTTCATCGTGGAATCCCCAAACAAGGCACGGACAATTGCACGCTTCTTCGGAACACCGTCCACATATCGCATTGGGAACATAAGGGCATACGAGGTAGCAACGGGACGCTACATCCTCAACATCATTGCCACAAAGGGACATATGTTTGACTTGGTCACAGACAGGGGATTCCACGGAGTGCTTGTGGGCGACTGGTTCATCCCAGTATACACAACGATAAAGGTGTGCAGGCGGTGCAACGTCCAAACAGTCGAAAACAAATGTCCTGTCTGCGGTTCCGACGAGTACCTTGACGATGCCATCTGGAGGGTAAATGCCCTGCGCCTGTTTGCTCTGGAAAGCGATTTCGTCATCATAGGGACAGACCCGGACAGAGAGGGAGAAAAGATTGCATGGGATACAGCGCTGGCAATACACCCATATGTACCGACCATCGCCCGCGCAGAGTTCCATGAGGTAACCCGGTCCGCCATACTGCGAGCTCTAGACGAGACAAGAGAAATAAACGAGCGTCTAGTCGAGGCACAGATTGTAAGGAGGATAGAAGACAGATGGATTGGATTCGAGCTCTCCAGAAAGCTATGGGAGGCGTTCAACAACAACACGCTCTCTGCGGGCAGAGTGCAGACGCCCGTGCTCGGCTGGGTGGTAAAGAGGTACGAGGAACACAAGAAGAGCGTGCGTGCATTCATCGATGTGCGGGCAGGAACGGTACGAACAAGCTTCGAAACTCCATTCACGAGCGAGGTAGACGCACGGAAACTCGCGGAAGGAAAGAAACTCGTGGTAAAAATAAAGGAGCGCGAAAAGAGAGCCGTTGCCCCCCTCCCACCATTCTCCACGGACTCCATGTTGCGAGAGGCAGGAGAAAGAATGGGACTCGGCGCACGGGAGATAATGAACCTCGCCCAAGACCTCTTCGAGGCAGGTCTCATCACATACCACCGAACCGATTCCACACACGTCTCCCCCGCAGGCATGGGGATAGCGCGTGAGTACATAAGCCAGCGTTTCGGCGAGGAGTACTACAAGGGCAGACCGTGGGGAGAAGAGGGTGCCCACGAGTGCATACGACCAACGAAGCCCATGGATACCGATTCTCTCATCCGCCTGCTCAGGGAGGGAGAGCTGAACATACAGGGACTCACGCGACATCACCTCAGGCTGTACGCAATCATATTCGAGCGATTCATAGCATCCCAGATGGTAGAAGCAGTCTTAGAGAAGGCAAAGGTAGAGTATCGCCTAGGAGAGCTGAAGAAAGATGAGGAACTGACCACGCGCATAATAGAACCGGGGTGGACACTCATAAGACCGATACACGTGAAAGATATAGAAGAGGGGGAGTTCGAAGTAGAGGAGGTGAAAACGTTCAAGATGGCCACGGTTCCATTGTATTCTCAGGCAGACCTCGTGGCACTTATGCGCGAGAGGGGTATTGGTCGCCCATCCACATACGCAACAATCATACAGAAGCTCCTCGACAGGAGATACGTGCGGGAGTCCAAGACAAAGAGGCGCCTTTTCCCCACGCCGCTGGGTATAAAGGTTTATGAGTATCTTTCGACGAATTTTCCCGACCTTGTGTCGGAAAAGAGGACAAGAGAGCTCGAAGAGACGCTCGACGCAATCGCAGATGGAAAGAAGGACTATCAAGAGGCAATACGGGAAACGTACGAGGAAATCAGAAATGCGGTGGGCGCATGATTCACAGGTTGGACAAAGAGGGACTCCGTGACTATATCAGAGCGCTGCAGGAAGTGAGCACAGAGCACCCTTTACGGGAAACGTACGAGGATGTAGTGCGGGGTAAAAAGACGTGGAAAGACTATCATGAGCATCTTAGAAGGCTGATACGAGAAGAGGGGCAGGACGCAATAGATGTGGCTTTGTATCATGTTTGGAAAACGCTGAAGGATAGGAAAATCTCTGGAAGAGAAAGAGCGTTCTGGAAGCTTGCGGATAGGGTGACGGCATACGCAGACAGAGACTGGGAACTCGGACGTGCAATGCTAACGGAAATCCATAAACACGCCGTCGAATACGGCAAGACATACGATGAGGTGCTCGAGCATCCAGAGTACTGGAGAACACTCATTGGAACCGCGTTTGTGGAGCACATGGACTACAGGACAATAAAAGAAGGGCTGCAGAGGGTGGATGACGCCATTGCAAAACTGCACCCTGCCAAAATAGATGCGCTCCGGTACCCCATGGAATACGCCCGCACGGTTATGGAGCTTGCAGAGATGTTGCTAAAACGCCCCGGTCTAACCGCGAGCCAGAAAAGGTTGTTGGCAGAGATAAGCGCTGCCGCTGCAATACGGATGAAGACTATTGCAGTACTGCGCAACAGGAAGTAGTTTTTTAACGATGCCCCCACACTCTTCTTCTAGCAGCAGGTTCTGGGTGATGATTATGGTGACAAAGAGATGCATCACGTGCGGCCGAGAGACGACGGACTACGTGTCCTTCAAGTGCCCTGTCTGCGGAGAAGAGATTGTGCGCTGCGTTACGTGCAGGTCGAAGGGCAATGCATGGACCTGCCCGACATGTGGGTACACAGATGGTTGAGGTGAAGTAAATGGGTACCGTTCTCGCCGTGTTTAAAATAATGCCAGAGGATATGGAGTACTTCGAAGAGATAAAGGAAAAGGTGAAGGAAGCCCTTCCAGAGGGTGTTGAGCTTCAGGAGATGAAGGAAGAGCCGATAGCCTTCGGGCTTAAGGCTGTGATAGTCGCGGTCACGATGGAAGACACCGGGGGCTTAGTAGACAAAGCAGAGGAAGCCCTCAGAAGCATCCCGCACGTAGAAAACGTGACAACGGAGGGAGTCACCCTCGTTTAAGGCGCTCCCTCACCTCTCTAACTGTTTCTCGTATCTTCTTCCAATGGTTGCCCTCCCAGTAAATCTGGCCACAGCTCTGGCATATCCAGAAACGGTCGTGTGTGTCTAGAACAGTCCCGGGGACTAGACCAACGACCTCCCGCTTCGATACTTCGATAAGGCGGCCGTTGCAGGAGGGACAGATTAGGGTAGAGGGCGACTCTGTAAGCTCCAAATTCAGCTCGCGGACGAGCTGGGCAAGCTGGTCCACTATGTTCTTGTCCTCTATGTACACCGCAGGCAGGTTCATTGCCTTTGCACGCCCATACAGCTCCTTGTCCCGCGTCAGGAGAATTCGGGATTCGTCAATCGCTATATTCAACAAATCGTCGTCATCCACGGGCATATCCGCGGCGCAGAGTGTATCGTATCCCATCATTCTCAGCCAGCGGGCGAGTTTGCCGAGCATCGCGTCCGCAACGAACCGCATACATGTCACGCTCCACTGTCATTCAAAGGTTTTTATGGTGCGTGATGCTTATAAATACCGCATGATTGAACGCCTTGTCCTGCGCAACTGGAAGAGCCATCACAGGACCTTTGTAGAGTTTGAGCCGGGCACAAACGTAATCATCGGTATAAACGGCGCAGGGAAGTCCTCAGTTCTCGAGGCAATATACTTCGCGCTCTTCGGCCCGCCCGAAAAAAACAAATTCTACGAGCGCACGTTGCGAAACGGGGAGAAGGAGGGGTATGTGGAGCTCACATTCACGCACGGAGGCAAGAGATACACAGTCAAGAGGTGGTTTGACCGTAAACAGCAGAAGGATGCCCGAATAGAGGGGGATGAGAAGGTTATAACGAGCCGGCCGCGGGATGTCGATGAAAAAATCGTAGAAATCCTCGGAATGGATGGGAAAACGTTCAGGGATGCCGTATATGCCCGGCAAAATGAGATGGCATCTATACTCAACGATTCAAGGCGGAGAAAGGAGTTAATAGATGAAATGATTGAAATCTCCGAATTCTCTCGCCTGAGAGATAGCATACTGGCGCTCAGGAATAGGTTAAAGAGCTGGCTGAGCGGAATTGCGGCGGCGAATACGGAGGAGCGTCTGAAGCGCCAGGAAGAGAAGCTGAAAAAGAAGCGCCAAGAGATGGAGCAGATACTAAGGCAGAGAAAGGAACTCACGGAAAAGATAGCCGCGCTGGAAGGGCAGTTAACCACGGCACGGGGGGAGTTAGAGGAAATCGAAGGAGAATATAAAACACTTAGAGAGAAGAGGGCGATGCTCGAAGAGGAGAAGGGGCGGAGAAGGAGTCTGATTGAAAGGGTGGAGCAGCTGCGAAGGGACGTGGGAGCTAAAATCGAAGTATCAGAGGAGCTTCTCCAAAACCTGCGAAAAGAACTTGAAGAAGTGCGGCAGCTTGAAAAGAAGCTGGCCGAGCTACATGCACGCAGAAAAGACGTTGAGCGCGAAATAAATGTGAAATCACAGGTAGTATCAAGTATAACAGTAGATGTAAACGTGGAGAACGAGTTAAAAAAGGCGGAAGATGAAAGGGAACGTTTAGAGGAAGAGTACAGAAAGACGTCCGAGCAGATTGCCACGATTCGGTCGGAAATCAAATCGATGGAAGAAAAAATACGGGAGCTAACTGAGAGGCATGATAACGCAAGAAAAAGAGAGGAGGAGCTAAAGAAAATACGGGAAAAGTACGGAGACGTGCAAAAACTTCTAGAAAAAAAGCAGAAGGAGATTCAGGAACTGCTAAGGAACATCTCAAGCATCGAAAACGAGATAAGGAGAGAGGAAGAATTCGTCGTAGCGCTTAAGGGCGCAGAGAAATGCCCGGTATGTGGTTCCGAGCTTGGAAAAGAAAGAGCTGAAGAACTGCGGCTCGAGCACGAGAAGCGGCTGGAAGAGCTTAGAAAACGACTGC
>CAZAKL010000027.1:2085-9600 GCA_964486025.1 uncultured archaeon | reverse complement strand
TATCTGGAACAGGTCGAATAAATACCTTGCGATGGTGGATTGCAACGAACCAAGAAAATGCATCTGTGGAAGCGGGCCCGGGGGGATTCGAACCCCCGACACTCCGGTTAAGAGCCGGATGCTCTGCCAGGCTGAGCTACGGGCCCTTGAAAATACGTGCTTGGCATAATGGTAAGGCATGATTAGGTATAAAAAACATGCATCTAATACATTTATACATAACTCGGATTTCGCAGCAAACGTTTATAAATGAGTTCAATTTTTTAGTAGCAGGTGATGTAAGTGCTCAAGTACACAATCGCTAGGCAGATGTCTGGCAAGAAGGTGTTCACCAACAGGGGAGAGGAGCTGGGCAAGTTAATAGACATCCTCATTGACGAGAAGTCAGGAGAGCTCGAGCACCTGCTCGTAGAGATTAGCCCCGACAGCAAAGCGGCCCGACGTCTGGGCCTAAACGAGCGTCTTGTCCACATACCCTACGCGGCAGTGACTGCGGTCAGTGACGTGGTCATTGTGGACGAGATGCACATCAAGGCTGAGGAGTGAACTCGTACACCAATTCTTTCCCATCATACCCCTTTAGCTTAAAGGGTCCCACGGATTGTGGTGGTTTTCCCGCACGGGCAGAGGCAATTGCCTGCTCCAGCGCATAAGAATGCTCGTACGCCTTTTCAATCATCTGCTCAAGCGCTGACAGCTCTCTCTTCGCATCTTCAAGCTGCTTCTTCCAGAATTCCACCATGCTGCCCTTCTTGCTTCTCTGCTCAGCAGACTGTTCTAGAATTTCGAAGAGGTGGGGGGTAAGGACGTCAAGGGCTGCAGAAAAACTGTCAAAGCGTTCCTGCTCATAGCCCTCATAACGGGAAAGGGGAATGGGCACGACGTCCACAATATCTTCTCCATCTCTCACGACAACGGGCTCGGGGCGGTGGAGGGCGTCGATTAGCTGGGTAAACGCATTATAGAGTGCCTCCATCTGGGAATCGGTCAATTCCGGCGCGGGGGTGTTCTTGTCAACCCCGGCACGCAGACAGAGCTCTTCGGCATAAATGGGTGGAATCCCGGCGCGGACAAGCGAACGAACAGCATCCTTAGCAGTAAAAATCTGGGAGAAGGCCTCAAAGGAAATTCCGGGGAAAATTCTCGGTGGTGGGGGAGGAGTATACATAACACCACGACGTACGGACCGGTCCCTCCAATCCCGCTCATGCAAAGCGTATATAATCACATCATCCTCGTCCGTCAGAATAATGTTCCCGTCCCCGAAGGACTCCACAATGACGGAACCGCGGTCCGTGCGTATGCGCAGTATGCGGTCAAAGTTGAGCTGCTCGAAAGCATCTATGCGTGCGTTGCCCAAACGTTTCCGGGCAAGAATCGCAAGGTTATCCGGCCGCCCAGCCTCGATGACGTAGGATGTTGGGATTATGAAGCGCCCGGGAAGAATGAGAAGGTCCGCCCCGCCAGATATCTTTATTTTGTAGCCGCCCGGGATGCGCACTATCTTGGAGAATCGCTTTCCCTGAAGCTCGCGGGACAGGACGTATACATCGATGTTAGTAAGGCCCCCCTTCACAGATTTAATCACTATGAAACCCTTTTTATTGTGGAGATTCGTTTCCTCGGTGCTGCAAGAGAAGTCGGGCGAAGTGCAATCCTTTTGGATACGGAAGGCGCGAAAATCCTGCTAGATGCGGGCGTGAAGCTCGGCAAGAAAACAGAATTTCCCGAAATAGACGAAGAGCTCGCCAAATCGATTGATTATATAGTCCTCAGCCACGCACACCTGGACCACTCTGGCTACATACCGTTTCTCGTGGAGATGGGCTTCAGAGGGGGAATTATAGCGACAAAACCCACCCGGGACCTTACACAAGTACTCTGGGCGGACTACAGGCGCATAGCGAAGGAGAGGGGAGACATTGCATTCTCTGAAAAATCCATGGGGGAAGCACTCAAGCGGTTTGAGCTCGTGGAATACGGGGAGAAGAAGCAACTCGGAAAGAATTTATACATAACACTGCACGATGCTGGCCACATACTTGGCTCAGCACAGGCACTTGTCACCGCCGGCGAGCAGAGAATCCTGTACAGCGGCGACATAAACCCGCGCCCGTCCCGCCTGCACAGGGGAGCGGTGATGGGCATAGGAGCGGACACGCTCATAGTGGAATCAACATACGGTTCCAAGAACGACCAGCTCCCATCATACAGAACTGCTGGACGCGAGCTGGCGGAGCGGATAAACGAAACAATAGAGACGGGAGGACGGGTACTTATCCCTGTCTTTGCGGTGGGACGAGCGCAGGAAGTTCTGCTAACTATTGAAGCATACATGCGCACAGGCATAATTCCAGAGGTTCCCCTCTTTATAGACGGGATGATTGCGAAGGCGAACAGGATATACAGGGCAAACGTCCTCTACTTGCGAGAAGAGATATGGAAAGGGATACTCCTCGCGGATATCGACCCGTTCAGGTCCCCATACTACCGCGTACCAAGAACGAAAAACAGGAGGGACGTACTTGCAGAAAAACCCGCAATAATCGTCTCAACGTCTGGCATGTTGACAGGAGGACCGTCTGTGATGTATTTAAAGCACATAGCACCCGAACCAGAGAGCACAGTGGTCCTTGTGGGCTATCAGGCTGAGGGAACGCTCGGAAGGGAACTGGCGGACGGCGCGAAGGAAATCGAGCTCGGCAGCGAGAGAATACCCGTCAAATGTGCCGTGTATACTGCGCAATTCAGCGCGCATGGAGATTACAATGACCTCATGCGGTACGTTCGCGCGGTGAATCCAAAAAAGGTATTCGTGGTTCACGGAGATGAAAGCAAATCGCTGGAGTTTGCTGGGGAGCTCAAAAAGAGGGGTATCGAGTCTGTCGCTCCAGAAAGGGGGGAAACGTATGATTTACGTGCTTAGGCTGGGCCACAGAAAGGACAGGGATAAACGGGTAACGACACATGTCGGGCTGGTGGCGAGGGCCTTCGGAGCAGACGGCATAATACTCTCCGGCGAATACGACGAGAAAGTACTCAACACGTGGCGAGACGTCACAGAACGCTGGGGTGGACCCTTCAGTGTCGAGTACACGGAGTCCTGGCGAGAAGCATTGAAGGACTGGAAAGAACGAGGCGGAACGATTGTTCACCTCACGATGTACGGTGTTCCCGTAGACGAAGCGGTGAAAGAACTCAGGAGAAGGGGAAGCACGGACATACTGGTAGTTGTGGGTGCAGAAAAGGTGCCGAGGGAAGTCTACGAGCTGGCGGACTACAACGTGGCGGTTGGCAACCAGCCACATAGCGAAATAGCTGCCCTTGCAATATTCCTCGACAGGTGGTTCGAGGGGGAAGAGTTGCAGAGGGATTTCAAGGATTGGGTAGTGAAAATCATCCCAAACCCGCGTGGAAAGACGGTTGTCAAAAAGGTTTCGGGGGGAGATATGAATAATGAATCCAATCCTTCAGCTCCTTGAGCTCCCATTTGTTGCTGAGTACCTGACCCGAATCGGTGGAGAAAACGCCCTAACGGTTATGAGGTTAACCGTGGAGATGGGCAATGCAGTAACGGATGAGCAGGTAGCGGAAAAAATGGGTGTCAAGGTAACGGTGGTTCGCGCGGTGTTTAACCGGCTCCACTACTGGGGCATCGCAGACTATACAAAAACAAGAGACGAGGAAACGGGGTGGTGGACGTACACATGGTTTCTCGTGAAGGATAAGATAAAGGAAGCGGTACTTGCAGAGTTAAATGCCCATGAAGAGGAGCTTAGGCAAAAACTGGCGGAGCTTGAGCAGTTCATGTTCTTCGTGTGCCCGGAGGGCCACGTCAGAGAACCCTTTGAGGTGGCGATGGAATACGACTTCAGATGTCCCGAATGTGGCGCAGAGCTGGAACCGCTCGACGTAGAAGCCGAGAAGAAGAAAATCAACGAGCAATTAGACCAGATTTGGAAAGCAAAAACGATTCTCGAGGAGCTTTAATTGGCGTGAGGGTAAACGAGGCAGCATTCTTCAAATCCTTTGATTCTGGCACAGATGCGGATAGAATTTGCAGCCGGAATGGATAACTCGTGTAAACCTTCAAGCATACGGGTTGAAATGTTATAATCTGGGAAGACTATCGTGGAATCCGCCGGCAAATAAAGTAGCAGGGTAGCATTACTGTCCTCCCGGAGTGCATCAACTACAAGTACCTTGGAACAACCCTCTGCGACAATCTCTGGCTGGGATGGATTATACATAACCGACGCTACAAGAATGACCACCGCAAGCAGAAGAATGAGCCAATCACTGTCGAAGCTTCGTTCCGGATAGTACATACATCGCCACCCCCGCGGCTATGAGCAACCCCCCGAGGGTCAGCACGCCGGCTGAGACAGACACGCCGTGCACCTTTGCGAGAGCCGGCGCCACGGCAACCAGAAGGAGACCAAAGTATAGCTGCGCTGCACCGATATCCACAGCTTTACCATGGGGATACTTCCTTAACTCGCCGGTAAAGACCATCCCTGCAACGAAATCGAGGAAATCCACCGCTTCGACGCGGTCAAAAGCCAAGTACGACAATACGAGGAAGAGAATTGCGGCGCCGGCATAGATTGTCTTTGTGATTGGCTCAAAGGCAACGCCGCCGTACTCCGCCCACCCATAGATTAGAATCAGCGTGAGAGAGTAAATGAAGAATACCTGCGAAAGTGAAACGTAGACAAGCTCCTCTGGGGTCAGTTTCAAAAGTTTGGCGGCGCGAGCCCTGCCCGAATGGAACATCTTGCGAAGCACGTGATTAAATCGCAGAAGAGATATATAAGAGTGGGGGTGGGGGAAAGGGTGTAGAAACCGTGCGGACGGAGGGGGTGTAGGCCCTTTCCTAAACATAAGTTTGGATCATAAGGAATATTTAAATATAACGGTTCGTTCTCCTTGTGTGCGGATGGGTATTAGCCCCGTGATAACATCGACGCTTCTCGTCCTCGTGAGTATATCCGTTGTTGCCATATTTTACACATGGGCAACAGCAAGCACCACGCAAATAGCCAGTGCTTTGTACACAGACACAACGGCAGCACAGCGAAGAATCCTCGCATCGGTTAGAATTCTGACACCGCCCCCTGTCAATATATGGGATAGCAATCAGCCCGTAATAATACATAATAATGGCACGCTTCCCCTGAGCGACTTTAAAGTATACATAATACCACCAGGCACAACATCTCTCCAGACATCCACGGGGAAATACATAGATACGGATGGAAATATGACTGACGTAACGTGGCCCATAGAAACGTTTTACCCGGGAGATGCAGTAGTCATCTGGCTGCCCGACACCAATTACAGCGGATACACAATCGTCGCAGTGGCCGAGAACTTTGAGCGGTCTGAAACAATTGGGGTGGCACCATGAGAGGCGTGTCCAATGTCATCTCAGCAATTTTCGTGGTGGCTGCGATTCTCGTCGCAGGATACATCACACTATCCGCATACATCCAACACACCACCGAGCTCACGATAACCGCGAACAAGGCGCTGGAGCGAGCAATGCTGGCAAACCACGTGGAATATGGCAAGGGGGAATGCAACACCGCCGCAGGCACAATAAAGATACCCGTGACCGGTACTGAGCCAGACTACGCCGTGCGGTTTCTGTGCTACGATTTGGCAAACGCGACGGACACAATATGTGCTGTGCCATACGTCGCAACGGGCAGCACGTCCGCACAGTATGTTGGCCCGAAATTCCCGGGAACCGTGGAACTGAACATGGCAGCCTGCCCGGACCTGAACGACGCTTGTAACACGGAACGATTGGAATGTGTTGCAGTTGGCACATACGGAACGCAAAAGATTCCGGTATTGAAAGCAGAATAATCAAAATAAGAATCACAGCGTTGTGAGGAGAGCTTGGACATCTGCGTATAGCTCGGGATACTCACTTCTAATCGCTGGAAACCAGTCCGAAGCAATAATCGGCTTTATTGCGTAGTACAGTGAATACAGCTCATCAGGACTTAGGGCATTGATGCTTTTGAGAAGATTAATTGCTGCCACGTTGCCAGATACCATATTCAGCGACACGCGGGAGAGAGCTGCAACAACTGCTTCTGCGGCGGCTTCATCCGCAACGCTTGTTTCCTCCATTGAATACTTAACAATGTCAGGCCACTGGCCCGTGAACGTAAATCTGTGCGCAGGGTTTTGGCCAGTTTTTAGAAAACTCATAAGCGGCTGGAGCGCAGATGCTGGCACAACCACTGCGGTCTTGCCCACCCTAATGTACGGATGATTCGTCAGCACGCCAGGACGGTAATACACATAGCGACGGCCATTAGATTTGGAAACAATCTGCTTGTAGCCATAGAGCGCCCGGAAAAAGCGCTGATAAATATACGACGACTTTGGCCCGTTCCACCGGAGGGAGTATGTTATGCGATATCCGTGGTATGCCATCCCCCTTCACTTCCGGTATTCGCAAAGTACTGATACATTATACGCATTATGTAGATAATAAGATAAATAGAATGGGGGTGACTAATACCGCCTTCCGAGAATCCCTCTACGAGCGCCGAAACGGGCAAGCGTTTGCGGTTTTTGTCTAGCACTTGCTTGTGCGGCTGTCTTCCGCGGGTCTATGAGGATTATATCCTTGACTGCAACTACCTTTTCGTATGCCACACTCTTCTTCTTGAGGATTTCAGCTGCTTCCTTTTTTGAGCGCACCTTGAATGGCTCAAGGGTTATTTTTGACACTCTACCCTGCTCAAGGTCGATTACGAAGTCATACGCCTTTCCGATGTATTCCGCGTCCGTTGAGTATATGTCCATCCCGAACATCTTGGAGAGTTCGATTGTCATGGCAATTCACCTCACTTCCTGACACCAAAAATCCGTCAGAGTATTTAAATCTTGCTGTGTTTGCCTTCGTGTTCCTATTGCTTTGCTCTGTACCGAATACCGGAAGTCGTGGGGGCGCGTATCACATTATACATAACATTGGTAGTTACACACGCGCGGCTAGCTGCTGACCGGTTATGTATATGTTACATGTGCAATACTTAATGTCTGTTACATTAGATTCTTCTATAAATAGTTTTAGGAACGCAATATATTAATCTATTCATTTTCTTCGTTGCGTTGGCAGTATCTTTAAAAAAACATATATGCAGGAGTACGAATATGGTCGAGGGGAACAACACTGTTGGGCTTTTCCTCAAGGTTAAGCCGTCGAAGGCAATAATTCTTCTGCGGGACCGTCGCAGGAAGTGGTATGTTTCGGCCCTTGCAAAGGAAGTGGATACCACGTACCCGCACATGGTAAAGCTTGTTCGACGCTTTGAGGAGCTGGGCATTGTGAAGACGTACAAGGAAGGACGAACACGGTACGTGGAGCTTACGGAGCTTGGCGATGAGCTTGCCCACGATTTGGAGGGTCTTTATCGCCATTTGGAGCGTCTCGGGTGATTTTTCTCCAAACCATTTTATTTTGGGTTTACTTCAAAAAATGGGTGTTTT
>CAZAKL010000027.1:0-1985 GCA_964486025.1 uncultured archaeon | reverse complement strand
GTTCACACCCGGTGTTACGTTATGTATATGTATTGTATCTGTATAGCCGAGGATATTATTTTCGTGTAAATTTAAGAATATTAATTACATAGAATTCTATATAAGGATTGTTTTCAATTATATGTTATTTCATTTTCTTTATTGTATCCAATGTTTTGGTTTTTCTATGTTATTTGGGATTACGTCCTCGTTATGTATACAATCTTCCATGGAAAACTTCTCCGAGACGCCTTTAAATCCCCTGATTGCATATCGAGGCATGCGGATAGTAAAGATACTAATCGTCGCTGCGTTGCTATTCGGTGTATTCCATGTTTTGAGCGCAGCAGTAGCATCGGACGTCAAGAAGACCCCGGTATCAGTTGTTCCCAATTCACCGGTTGCTGCAACTTGCCAGTACGTGGGTGGCAAGACCATTGTTCGTGTAGCCGCAACTGATGATATCCGCGATGTGCACCTCGTATTCCCAGACGGCCGCGATGTTGCGATTCTCCCTATGCTCCAGAAGGGCTGGTCTGTGACCCAATCGGTTTCTGGCAGGTTCCAGTCGGTGACTGTTGTGTTTTCATGGCGCGATTCTGGGGAAAAGGTTCCCGTTCCCTGTAACTAAAAATACTTTTTGTTAAACAGAAACTGTTTGTAGCGATGATGATGCCTTGCCCCCGGGACCGTTGGGATGACGAGGAGCGGCGAGGGCTGAGCTATCACAATAACGCGCGTATTTTTCGCAGATCTCGGATTGCTGAGAGCCTTTCCGCGACGAGTAATGCTCCCACCCTTTCGTCTATGCTGTTAGCGTTGATGACTGCCTTGCTGATACTTTTTGGCACGTTCATGTCGTCCACTAGTTGCTTCCAGAATTTTCTACTCCTAATTATTCTATTGAGTGCCGATGTGATTGCAGGTATGTTTCCACGCAGCACGTCCATTGGCTGAACGCCCATTGCGTTCGCGACAGGATCGACACCAAATTTATCCTTCATACTGAGCACAGCACCGCGGACCCATGTTTTGTTTCCACGCATATCATAAAGCTGGGCATCTATCAATCCACCTCGCCGGATATTCCCCACTGATATTTCAGCCCACGATTTGTGAAACGGATTTAGCACAGATTGCTGTATCGCATATACCCGCGCCATCTGGTTTACAACGCCCTTTACTGTCGGTTCCCGTTCGGCTCTCTGAATCACAAGTATGCTGCCGAAGCTAGGGGCGACTACATCCGATCTGGCTTCTGGCCTTACGTGATACGTTGTGCTCCCGAAAAACCGCCACCATTTTACTCCCGCGGACCTGTTTGGTGTCTTTATTACCAGTTGGTACTTACCAGACGTTCCCAATACTCCAATTGTCTCACCGGCCAAATCCTTTAACGGTGCCGTGGGTGTTATGTATATTGTATCTGTTTTCCGATCGATTGACCATTTGGGGTTTAATTTCAGCTTTACGGTCCTACCAATATAATTTTCCAGCCTTTTCGTATCTTCTGGCCGCTTCAGGGCAATTTCAGGGACCACGTATTATAATCCAATCCCGCATAATTTAATACATGGCAGATATTGAGCTCCTGAAACGGCTGGTTGCAATCCCATCCGAACCGGATGACATCGAGGCGAAGCGAAAAGCCGCCAACCTAATCGTTTCTGCTGCGGAGGAGCGAGGATTGCGTGCGGAATACGTGGAGGACTCTAAAGGGATTCCAAATGTTGTCGTCCGCCATCCGCACGGCAAGGGCAAGAAGGTCGTTCTCCTTGTCCACCACGACGTAGTTCCTGCGGGCGATGGCTGGGACTTTGACCCCTACAAGCCCTTCGTTAAGGATGGCAAGCTCTTCGGTCGCGGTGCTGCGGATAACAAGGCGGATATCGTTGCTGCTCTCGATGCAATGGCTGCAGTGCAGAATCCCGCCGTGGACCCCGTGCTCGTGTCTGTGGGTGCAGAGGAAACGGGCGAGTCCGAGGAGTTCATGAAGAGTATCGACG
>CAZAKL010000026.1:0-9650 GCA_964486025.1 uncultured archaeon | reverse complement strand
GATAACGGTTGTTGCGTTAGGGCGGAGAAAAGAGTTTGTTGTTAAGGAGGTGAGGGGGAATGACTGACCCGAAGAAGATATTCATATTAAAGTATATGAAAGAGCCAAAGATTTACAACAACACACACATCAGGGAGAACGGCCCACTGCGGGCACTTGTGGACAAATTGATGGAGAAGTATCAACTCAACTCGAGGCAGCAGGTCTATGAGCTTGGAGTGCTGAGTATAGGCCTGGACATCCCACCTGAGAAGCTAGCTCCTTTCATACAGAAGCGCACGAAAGGCAACTCGCGCAAGGCGATTCTAGAGGTCTATGAGGCCCTCCTCGAGGCCGAGCTCTGAGGCAGTTCTTTGACCCTTGCCCCATTTCCTTTTTTGCAACCTTTTCGGCTTGATTTTCTCTGCATTTAATAATAGTATGTATATTATGTTCCCCACTTTAGAAGGTTGACGACCAAAGGGCTTTTTGGTTGCTTTTTTGGTTCAACAAACCCGCCAATTTTGTCCGCAAAGGTATTTAAGCCCGTAACGTACTTTATTATTTCGAAACACCTCTCGGGGGTGTCGTCAGGTGCTTGGTAGGGTTTTGGCAATGCTGAAGGCCGCCTTCATGAGCGGCTTTGAGGAAGGAAAGAGGCTCGGCAAGAGGAGGGGTTCTCTCGATCCACGCGTCGGCCTTGGCCTTGCTGCAGTGTTTATCACGGCCTTCATCGCCCTGATGGTGATAGCGCAGATCATGCCAACCACTGACGCGGCGATACCTACAAACTCCACCCTCTACCCGAGCTACGCCAGCTTCAAGGACTACGTGGGCAAAGCCTTCAACATGTGGGGTCTCGCGATATTCATCAGCGTGCTTGGACTGGTCATTGGGGCAATCTGGAGCTTCATGAAGTGAGGCCGCTCCGCCGGCTCTTTCTTTTCTCAACTTTCCTGGAGGGGTACAAAATGCTGGTGAGTATTTACATCACACTGAGCGTCTTTGCAGTGCTGTTCCTGGTCCTTGGAATAGGGTATGGTTCTATGACATATTTGGGAATAGCGGCAATGCTCTCCGCAATCCTCGGGTTCATGAGCTGGAACCTGACCGTCATAACAGATTCTGGTGACGTTGTGAAGCTGGCTGGTGGCGAGTGGGTTCTCTCTTTTGTGTGGGGCGCGATTATGGCCATCGTGATTATCCACATCATGTTCGATCTGAGCATGTGGAGGTGGGGAAAGAATGAATGAGGTCAATACAGATGGTAGGGACCTGCTCAATGAGATTGAGAAGGAGTTCACAACTGAGATCAAGCTCTCACCCGCGGTCGAGAGCAGGGACGTGATAATGTCTGTCATAAAGGACAACGAGCGTTACTTCCCACAGGAGATAGCAGACCTGTCAGTGTTGAAGAACCCGGGCCTTTCTCTTGCAAATTTAAGGGAAAAAGAGATCTCATTGATAAAAGCAGAGCTCGCTAAGGTTGAGATTCTAAAGCTCTCACGTATCCCCCGCTGGAGAGAGAATGAGCTGAGAAACCACCTCATAGCGTTCTCCCAAGCGAGAATATATCTAGAAGGCCACCTAAGCCTCGCTAGGGGGGCGACGCTACTCAACAAGATAACACAGATCAGCAAGATCGTGAGTTATCATTCTGACACGCCGCAGAGGCCAAAGAGGAGGCTTTTCCCACTGTTTGGGAGGGGTGAGTAATGGCACAGGTTCTTGTTGACCCGATGTTGATGGTCTTCCTGATAATCCTGCTGAGCGTTACTACGTTCCTGGCAATAGTTGGGTTGGGCTTAGGCTGGCCGGTCATCAAGGGCCGTCTTCCAGGGGAAGGAGCGTTCTACATCCTCTATGGGGCAGTGACGAAGTTTGGATACACGAAAAACGTGCTTGGGAACACCCTGATTGTTCCAGTCGGCAAATCAAAGCTGAAATTCATTGTCAATCCAGCACACCGCACCTACCTGTGGGGCAAGCCTCTCTACATTCTGAGCGTTGAGTACGGTAGCTCAATCAAGCCGAGTATGTGGGCGATTCTGACAGCTCTGAAGGAGCTCGGAAAAGATGATCTCGTGAAGCGCTATCTTGACCTGAACTATTCGTATGTCACACTCGCTGATGCGTTGAGCAGGGTTACAACAGAGAAAGAGGCTGAGGAAATCGAGAATGCCCTCAAGCAGATTGAACAAGAGCTGAAGAACCTTGAGAACGAGCTTAGGGCCGTAGTGGATGAGAACGCCCATGTCGTGGAGGTAAAAGACAACCTCAAGCTCGAGGAGCTCTCGACTGACAAGCAGGTTCTCGTCGTGAGACAGCTTGACCCTGAGCTAATCGGAGAGTACGCTAACGGTGTCAGCGCTCCAAAGCTGAGTGCAAACATGGACCTCTATGCGATGCACATGAGCTCAATCTTCAAGAGCGACGTTGTGAAGATGGCATTTGCAGCAATGTTCATTCTCATTGGAATTGCGGTGCTGTACATGGTTCTCCACGGCCAGGGCAAGCCGCCACAGGTGAATATCCAACTCACGCCTGAGATGGTGAAACAACTCGCGAATGAGACTGCAAAGAACGCGACGAGGGTGGTGCACGTATGAAGCTTGACGTGTTCCTTGAGTACGAGGCGCAGGCAGTCAAGAGGAACATGGCCAGGCCTCACGACTCCTTTCGCCTTTACCTCACCTTTTCCCTGCTCGACCTGAACAACCTTCTCGCCCAATTCCGCGCGAACCTCCTGAGCGGCAAATTCTCACTTGACCTTTACAGGGACCTCCTTACTGCGACAGATGAAGCCTTCACGCTGATCGAGCCGAAGATTTCGCCAGATGAGTTGAATGAGAAAGAGAAGAAGGCCTTCACAGTATTCAAACAACTCAAAGAACTCCGCCTTAAGCCTGAAGAACTCAGTCTCGAGGTCAAAGCAAGCGTTCTGGTAACAGTTGCAGAGGCAATTGTGAAATTTGCGGTGCGGCATGGCTTGCTTGATATAATGCAGATGGAGATTCCGCAAACCCTCGCTCCGGAGGAGGATGATGCGGGATGAACGCGTTCTTTGAGATGGTTGGGCGGGCGTTTGATGAGGCCATGAAGAACCATGAGGACTTAGTGATCATAATTGACGGACGAGAAAGAACTGGAAAATCGGCCCTCGCGAGGCAGATTGCATACTATCTCCGCGACAACCACGGCGCTCGCTTTGACCTCTCAAGGAATGTCTACTTCACAGTAGCAGACGTGGCAATGATGTTTAAACAACTCAGGAGCCAAAAGCAGACGCCAGCCGGCACCGTCCATATCATAGATGAGGCTCAGAATGTTCTTCACCACCGGCGCTCAATGTCCACATTTAACGTTCTCTTTGACGAAGCTATCAAGTCGATCGGTGCGCTGAGACAGGTCTTTATCTTCTGCACTCCCGCATTTTGGGAGCTCGATGTGCTCCAGCGCCGTGCTGACATCCTCGTGCACGTTTACAGGAGAGGCTACGCAGGAGCGTGGGTTCCTCCGAGGCTCTGGAAGCTGTTCTCAGCAACAATGAGCCTCAAAAGGAAGACAAAAATCATCAGCTTCAACCAGATAATCTCGCTAACAGGGATCGTCCCAACGATGAACTTCCGTTTCTCGCCCCCAAACGACGAAGCTGACTACAACAAGCTGAAGAACAGACACATTCGTGAGTTCGCAAGTCAGATTGGCGATAAAATCATTGAGAAGCTCGGAATCGCACTCACTTTTGACCAAATCAGCGAGAAGATCGAATCCACAGATATCGATAAAATTCTGGAACAAGTTGAACAACTAAAAAAGCGCAGGGGGTGATGTAAGTGATAGTTAGGAGGTTTCTCATGAACGGCCCAATAAACGACGTCTATGTTATCAAGCGGCGACTCATCACAAAACCTCCGTCACCACAAAGGAGCACACATATCCCTTCAGGGGGCACACAGCGGCAGACATTTTCACAACCCTCTTCTTCGAATCCTCCACGCGGCGACGAGGTCACACAGGCTTTCAAGGCGCTCCAGGAGCAAGCAAAAAAGCTTGGGGGTGACAACCAACTGCATATAGAACCCCCGGAGAAGGGGACTGTTGCACTCAACCAGTGGGGAACTGTCACAAATGATCAAGTCAAAAACATGCCCCAACCAAAATATTACGACCCTAACTCTGGCTTGGCCTTAAACACATGGGGGCTCTTCCTGGCAGGTATGGCTCAGCCAATAAATTGGATCGCAAAGAAGATGGGGAAGAAAGATGAGGAGTTAATCCAGGTAGATCCAACAAAGCTCGATACGTCCGGGAAGATCGCGTATTACACAGGCAGAGCAACTTTTGAGGCTGCGGCCGGGTATGGTACAGGCGAGGCATTGGGGATGGCGTGGGGCAACCTTCCTAAAGTAGGAAGGGTACTCAGCAAGGTTCGCGGCGGCAAAACAATAGTCAAGGCAGCGACGAAGGTCGACGACTTGTTCAAAGGCGTTTCAAAGACCCGGCCTTGGGTGCCCAAGGCCCTCAGCGGCACGGCCAAGGGTATGATTGTGGGGACAGAAGCCGCAAGGGGCATCATGATCAAGGAGCACGGGGGCTCATGGCTTGACGTGGCTGGCACAATAAGCAGTGACTTCCTCGGCATGTACGCGTTCGAGAAGGGCATCACGACGGGCTTCTCCACGGCAAGGAAGAACGTGGTGAGGAAGGAATTCGCCGATAAGCACTCCCGCCTCTTCATTGATCAGAAGCCAGATATAGTGAAGGACGAGTTCGGCAATGTGGCAGTAGTCAGAATGAAGGGCCCGAAAGAGATTCCAGAGGGCTGGCCAGGAGCTATCTCGACAACTCCTCGCCCAAGAAAGGTCACGAAGATCTTCACGCCGAAGAATCCACAAGTTCCTTTTGTCAAGCCACCTTCAAAGTCCATGCCAGTTACCACTCTTGACGATGAGGCGAAGTTCCTTTTTGGGGAGCGCAACCTACCTGAGGCATTGAGGACTCAGGAACAGCTCGTCCAGCGCGGCGAGAGTGTCATCAAGTCAGGACAGCAGATGTTGAAGACCATAACTGGAGGAAAGACAACGACTGCCGTGAAGACAATAACAAGCGTGAGCAGGAGTAGGACAGCAGTACAAGAAGCGGCAAGGGTTGCATCTATGAAAAGGGCTTTCACAAGCATGACAAGGATACCTCACACAATCAAAGATGTATCGGCCTTCTTTGGTGCCACAGCCTTAGGAATAACTTCTAACGACCTTCTCTCGTTGCCTCCTAAAACTCAGAAACAAACTGATCCCTATTCCAGCTCAGGATCTAACCTTGGTTCTAGTAAGAACAGTGTCGTCAACAATGTCGTCACGCCTGGAAAGAATATTAATACCCAATCAAGCTCAACAAACAGTTACAACCATGACCCGTTTAGATATGACCCATTTGGGGGGTGGAGAAATTGGTTCAGGCTAGACACTCAGGAGAAACGTTCTACACACAGTTTCGGATCCACTAATTTTAACACAGGTACTGACACTCAGGGGAGCAACCCGGGCAACAATACTGGAAACGACACGACTAATGATTGGTGGCAGGATACAGAAGGGGGCACCACCACTGACCAAGGCAAAGAAATAACCCCTAACTATACTCCTGACTACATCCCTGACTATACTCCTACTAATGACTATAACCACCAGCAAGATCTCTTTCAGCCCACAGACACTACAATTTCATTTGAAGTTCCTTCTGTAACAGAAGTGACCTCTACCATCGCAGGGCTCACGAAGTACAAACCTCCAACCCGCGTCAGGAGGGGAAAGGTTCCATTCGTGTTTCCAACGGGCGGTAGCATCTTTAGAGGTTCTGGCAGTGCGTGGTGGAAGAAATCCGGAAGGAAAAACAAGAACAAGATCTTCAGCTTTGGCCCAATCAAGGTTGATATTCTTCCAAAGTTGCCAAAGTCGAGCAAAAGAAAGGCCCGGAAAAAGCGGAGGAGGTGAGAGGGTTGGGCTTCTACCGCGAGGCCTTCCTCGGGCTGCTCTTCATCTTCTTCATAATCTTTGTCTTCAGCGTTGCGAGCCTGGCCCTAAGCGCGATGTATCCTGACGTGATTCAGCCAGCACAATCAAACCCCCTGACAGGACCACTAATCTCTGACTTCCTCTACCTCTGGAACAAAACACCGCTCGTGCTCTTGTTTGGCACATTTCTCGCGATAATCGTGTCAGCGTTCTACTACGAGAGCCAGCAGAGGAGGGTGATGTGATGAGAAAGCGGGCTCTCCTCCTCACTTTGATTTTTATACTTTCGCTCATACCTCTTCCATCATCGAAAGCAGCACAGATGTTCTACTTCAGCTTCGATTACCAACAGTGGTACACGATCACTCCGGAGGGCGACACATGGACGCAGGGCTGGAACGACACATGGACGCTGCAAAAGACGTACATACTACAATCAGCAAGTGGTGTTTACTGGTCATTTGTTTACGTGGAAGTCGAACACAACAGCACAGACGGGCAGAACACCTATACAGAAAGAAGGGTTATGGTGAAGGTCTACGCAGATGACAGATATATCACATTCAAGAGCATTCAAGCGGTCTTCCACGACGGCGTTATGAAGTTCTACATCCCTGTGCGTCTCGACAATCCTGCAAAAAACTTCAAGATTGAAATTTACAGCAGCACGGGAGACGGTGCGACGATACAGTACACCGTCAAGCTCATCAAGGTTCTGGCTGTCAGCGACAAGGGTTATGCCATTGACACAACAATGCTCGGCCCCTACACTCCGCCTGAGGGAGCTTTAGGGAGCACACATGCTTTGATCTTAAACCACACTGAGGCCGATCTACAGCAGACTATAAGCCTCTCAACCGGCTCGCTGAGGTTCTGGTTGAAGTGGGACGGCACGAAGCCGCTAAAACTCCTAGACACACTCGGCATTGATGAGAACGGGACTCTCTATTTCATTGCAGGTGGCACAAAGTACGTGTTGGACTATGCACTCCCTCAGGACAAGTGGATCGTAATAGCCCTTGCATGGAAAGAAGGTGAAGCGTACTTCCTCGCGAGTGAGACTGCAAACGCAGACAATGCTACAATCGCAACATTCACCTGGAGTGGCAATTTTGAGTTTTCTCAGATAGGAGACATCAATCAGACGAGCTCAAGTGCACTAGATGAGTTTGTGGTGTGGGACGACTATATTGACAAGAGTTCTATCCTTGCGGTCGAATCAAAAGTGTTGCTCAAGCTGGATGTAAACGGAAGGGAAGTTCCAGTCTATCCAGACGGCGGCGCGTACTTGCCTACTCCGCTCACCATCTCCTTTTATGACTCAAACAACAGCTTAATTACATATCAGGACTGGTACGGGACAGATCAGAAAATCGCTGTCCCTTCGGGCACGAAGTATATCCTGCTCTCAGGAGGCTCCGCCAGCACGGCAATACTCATTGATCAGATCGGAAATGCTATCACGTTTCCAGCAAAGGGTACAACGCTCGTGGCGGAGAAAATCAACATCGTACCAGCAACGGCAGGCGTGTTAAAAGTCACAAACATGAAAGGACAGCTTCTCTACGCTCAGCAGGTCACGAGCGGTGGGACAATCGTAGGTGTAATGGGAGAAATGTACTACATCAGCTTCACGGACACAAGTGGAGCAACACGGGCAGCTGGTTGGTTCACCCCCACAGGGGATGGGATCACTCTCGTGCTCAGCTCGGACGTGACGGCTGAGAAAGGTGTATGGGCCGACGCCTGGTGGGACAACAATGCAAAAGCCTTGAAAGTGGCATTCAGCGACGACAGGGGCATGGCTCAGGACGTGAACATAACAATACGCTTCTTCCTAAAGGACAAACTTGTCGGCGAGTTCCCGATCACCGAGCACACCTCGAAGTACATTGGAACATTCTACCCTCCGGACATCGCGGACTTTGCTCAGGTGGTTATCAGAACCTCGGAAGGGTACTCAAAAACGATCGGCGTAGTGATAAACGAAGACAAAAGCACTCTCGTTCCAGAGAGCGTTATTCCCGGCTCTCTGCTGATGGGGCTGTTCGCGATCACAGGGCTTCTAATAGCTCCAGCGCGCTTCAAGTACCTTTCAACCCTCATTGCTACGGCGATCATGATCTTTGCAAAGCTGATTGGGATATTTGACAGCCCTTCTTGGCTCATCGCGACGTTAACCGGACTCACCCTGCTGAGCTTCATAATTTATCGCCCATCATCGCGCGGGGGTGTTGTGTGATGGGATTGTCGAATGCAGGACTTAACTTCATGTATTTTATATTCATTCTGAACCTGGCGATCTCGGTCGTAGGAGCGGCTTATCCGCAGTTCTCTTACGTGAACACGGGAACATCTCCCGAGCTGAACGAAAGTCTGAGCAAGGTTGACAACCTCAACCCTGACAATGTTGGAGTCTTTGGAGCGTACGATCTTGCGAGGACGTTTCTGACAAATGTCGTGAGTGGGAACTACTACCTCTGGCGTAGCCTCGGGCTTGATTCGGTTTGGGCAAAAGCATTGAGCACGCTAACTTATCTCAGCTACTTCATCGTGATGGTGGCGGTGGTGTGGGGGCGGTCGCTATGAAAGCGAGGTGGCTGGTTGTTCTCCTCCTCGTGCTCGCGGTGATCCCGCTCACGGCCAAACCTGCCGGGGCCGCAGATCCTTGGGCTTCGGCATATGGAGACTGGCAGTACAGGACGGCAGTGACAATAAGCAACCCCAACAGCGCCGACCTGACAGACTTTCAAGTCAAAGTTGTTCTCAACTCAGACTGGCCCGGTTGGGCGCACGTGAAGGAGGACGGGGGTGACATAAGGTTCGCAACGGCGGACGGAACGACAATCCCTTACTGGATCGAGAGTTGGGACTACACAAACAAGAATGCAGTCATCTGGATCAAGGTGCCGAGCATTCCCGCCGGCGGCTCGACGACGGTTTACCTCTACTACAGCAACCCCTCAGCGGCGAGCGAGAGCGACGGCGAGGCAGTGTTCGAGTTCTTTGATGACTTTGAGGGAAACAGCTTAGACACGAATAAGTGGATTAATGCGCGTTGGACTGGTAGCGGGGCGTACTATGCAAGTGTGCGAAATGGGTATGTGGAAATATATTCGGCGTCAAGCACAGCGTCAGGTATTGTGTCTAAAACAGCGTTTCCTTTTCCCTTCGTAGTCGAGCTTAGATGGAAAGCAATTCAAGGGTCTGAAACATGGTTAGCAATCACACAGACAGAGGGGGGTAGCGATAGAGATTGGGTTAGGCACGGGTATGTTGTTAAAGATGCAAAATATTACTATCAGAAGCGAGTGAGCGGAACAATAACGACATATACATCTTTTAGTAGGAGCGCCCCGTCGGACTGGGTTATCGGAAAAATAATTTGGAAGGCAAACAGCTCAGCATATTATGAAAATGGCGTTCTTGTACATGAAGGAGCACAGGATAGGTATACGTCAGGGAGTAGCTATGTAGAGTTCTTTACATGGTCAGAGGGCAAAATGGACATTGATTGGGTTCGTGTGCGTAAGTATGCCGAGCAGGAGCCGAGCGTTTCAGTCAGCACGGCTGAGGAGATGAACAGCGGCGGCTACACTGTAACGCTCAGCCTGAAAGACGACGCCGGGAACAGCCTCAGCGGCGTCACTGTCA
>CAZAKL010000025.1:0-10058 GCA_964486025.1 uncultured archaeon | reverse complement strand
GTGGCATCAACGATATGGATGTTTACGTCCGAAGGTGTGTACCAGTCGCTGGTGTATGGAGAACAAACATACACGTTGCCATCTACAAGATTAATCTTAACCGATCCCAAAGAATACACACCAATATTCACGGGCGTCTGGGGGACGCAAAGGTTTTGGTCAGATAAAGTAACCGAGACTCTGGAGTAATACCCAATATACAATGGTGAATATTCCGAAGTATTCTGGAAGACATTTGATCTTAATAGGCTGATGCTCATACCATAATCGTTATAGCCGTATACTATAGATCCGCTTCTGGAGTATAAATTGCAATCCGTACAGTTTACGGATCCTTTATACACCTTATATATCGAATTCTTATATGATCCAGTTGATGAAAACAGCGTACCGGCACTATAAAGCGTAGAACGATAGAAATAGATATTTGGCTGATATCCTGCAACACTCGATCCGCCATAACTTCCATTAGTAATGTAAATGTTTGAATCAAAGAGCGAAATACGCGAGAAATTTGCTATAATGGCGGGCTGAGGTGCAGAAACAGAGAGTCTAAAGATATTGACATCATATACATAAGCCAAAGCGATCGCACCAGGAAACCAAGAGTGTATATGAACAGATGCAAAATTTAAATCCGTCGCCGAACCGGAATAGATGTTGGTAATAATTATCTGCGAAACATTATTTACCGAACCAATATCGTTGATATCCGCTTGAGACCGTACAGCGTAAATGTACCCAAACTCCGCAGGATCATCCCTCCTAACAACCAACACGTTCTCTGTTACGATATTCGCAAAACCTGCGTTTGTGTATAACACGGGCGTGGAGTATGCTAAAATGTTTGAATCGATAATCTGAATGGTGCCCCTCCCATAATAATCTACCAAAATAGGTATGTCATTTGACTCTAAAATCGAAGACATAAGGACTACTGTGGTGTAATACGCGTTGTTATGTACACGAATAACATGGTCGTTTGCGCGAAGTACACAATCCCGAAACACCAAGCGATGGCTGTGATCCTCATCATACACGCACCCGCTATAACCACAAAGAGACAATACTGTTCCTCGAGAATCAATAACTGCTCGGACAAATTGAACAGTAGAATTTTCGGACATAACCGCAGACGTATCTGCTCCTGTAGCAGTGTGATGCATCTCGACGTCAGTCAGGGAAACATCCCTTACAGAAGACATCTTCACAACAGAAGCATTCGTCTCAACAACATGCCCATTCCCATCAAACACCACTTTGTTCTGATAATCACCAGAAGGTATCTCAAGTGCTGGGGCAGTGGTGACGTTGATGTCGGCGGAAAGCATAACGATAGTGTTTGCATCGCGGGACTGGGCGGAGAGGAGGGCGTTGTAGCAAGAATCGTTCGAATCGCAGAAGTCCAGGAAATATACAGGGGCAGAGATTATGTCACTATTTATGGAATGGGTGGCAGATACCGTGATGGTGCAGGAAGAGGAGGGAGAGTTGAGTTCTACGGGAAGGGAGAAAGTGTTGGACTGGTTGGCGGGGAGGGAGTAGGATATGGAGAAGGAGTGGGGGAAGCAGGGGGCGGAGGCTGTTATGGTTCCTGAGGCGTCGACGTCCGATATGTTCTCAAGGTAGATGAGGAGGGTGGCGGTGTTGTGGTCGCCGGTGAAGAGGATACCCCTGTAACGGTCAGAAGGTTCGGAGAGGGAAAGGTTATTGGAGAAAGAGAGAACGGTGATTCTGGTTCTTGGGACGTTTATATTGACGGTGACTGTGGCTTGGTCGGCAACTGTGTAGTCTCCGGAGTCGGTGATGTTATTGTACTCGGCGTTGACCTCGCAGGTCCCCTTGGGCGGGATAGTGCAGGATACGGAGGATACAGCAACGGTAACACCTTCGTTGTTCTTGAGAGGGACGAGGTAATCTTGGAGATCAAGATTCTTGTCGGTGAGGTTCCTGAAGATGAGAGTGACGATGAGGGTGTTTGTATCGGGGTCGTAGTGAGGGATGGCCACATCTATTTTGGGAGGGATGAAGAGATCGGGGGAGGAGGTTGTGGTGGTTGTCTTTGCGGTGATGGTGCTGATCCAGAGGTAGAAACCGAGGGAGATGGCGATGGTTATGGCCAGGAGGAGAACGGTCGTGATAATCTGAGAAAAGGCGCGGTGCATTGGAAGATTAGATGATAAGTAATTCATATAAACGCAAAACAGAATAAAAGAAGGGAGAAAATTCCCCCGTCACTTCTTCGTTATCTCTGCCTTGAGCTCCTCGATGTTGCCGTTGCTGGAACCGGTGCTGCCCTTGCTGAAGAGCGCAAAGAGCAGAGCAAGGATTATCAGGCCTATGACAATCCATGCCCAGGAGCCGCTGCCCATGAGGGCGTACCCTGTGAGCTTGGACTTCTCAAGTGCCACTGTCTTCTTTGCAAGGATTGTTCCGTCCGGTGCACGGACGACAATGGTTGCGAGGCCGTCCTCTGCATCATCCGTTGGCTTGAAGTAGACCTTTATGTCCTGCTTCTCGTACGCTGGGATGTCAAGTATGTCGGATGGCTCAACGCGAACGAGCCAGCCCTCTGGCGTCTCTACGTCGACAACGGTGTTATCATAGTCCTTTGCACCGTTGCTGACGCTGAGCTCAACGACCATCTGGCCGTCCTCGACAGTCTCCGTTGCCTCCTTCGCCTCTGGGGCAGGTATGCGGAGGACAATGTAGGAGCACTTTGTCTCCACCTGTGCGTCGTCGAGCAGGCAGACACGGGCAACCTTGTTACCAGTCTGAAGCACATCCTCAGCGCTGACAATCATGTTCACAGTCACTGTCTGCTTGGGGTAGAGCGTCACTTCATCTGCAAAGGAGCGCACACCGAAGGGTGCGTCCTTGAGCTTGGGCGTAACTGTAATCTTTGTGTCGCCGTAGTTCGTTATCTGGATGGGGACGTAAGTAACGCCCTTGTTCAAGGTAATTTCATCTGGCAGCGACATTTCAACCTGCTGCTCAACCGTGTCAGTGGTGAAACGCACCCTAACGTCCTTTCTGATACCGTTGGCGTATGCATAGAACGTTATGCTGCTCGGGAGCTCGTCGTTGCTGGGTATCTTTGCAAGGACCTTCTCCTCGCTGCCTGCGCGGACAAAGACAGATGTCTTCGTGAAGCGCACGTCGGCATAGTCGGCAAGGAAGTCAACAGTCATGTCCACGTCGCCGGCGTTCTTAACGTAGAGGGGCACGACGATATATCCATCCTCCTCGTAGTACTCCTCCGCACCGAAGACGAAGCTGGTAACACTGGCTGCCGCCTCGCCATAGCGGGAGACGTGGATGCACATGCTTGTGTCATCTATGTACTGGCCGTTAACGTCGTAGAGTGTAAACGTCGCCGTGAAGTAGTCATCTGTCACGTCAACCGGTGCCCTGATTGTGAAGTAGACGTACTTGGGCTCATCCTCGTCGACATATCCCGTCCAGGAGTCGGGGCGCACGTCGATATCGCCGGTCACCTTTACTGTATACCAGCCGGACTCGTCGACGTCAACGCGGATCGCCTTCGTCATGCTGTCCCCCGGGTACAGCGTCACGCACTCGGTGGGCGCTGAGACGGAAATCTTTGCAAGACCCGACGCCGCGAAGAGCACAAGCGCCAGGGCCAGCATACCAATAATCCTTCCATTCATATGTTCTCACCTCCACTTATTTGGAGCGAATCATTTCATAATATAGTGCAACGTTCCTGTTTAAATGTAACTACCATTAGGTTACGAAAAGTTGCAACTTGTCCACCGAAAGTATTTAATATCCCCTTTCCTTTTTAGTCCGATGGGCATGGACGCCAGGCAGAAACTTGTCTCGCTTCTTCGCAGCATAGGGCTGAACCAGTATGAGGCCCAAGCGTATGCAACTCTGCTTCTATTTGGGGGGGCGACGGCAGGCGAGCTGAGCAACCGGGCTGAAGTCCCACGTCCCCGCGTCTACGACATCGTCAGCCGTCTCGAGAAGAAGGGATTTGTAGTGGTGGAGCCCGGGCGTCCTGTAAAGTATAAGGCTGTTCCGCCAAAGCAGGCGATTCAGGCGTATCTCAAGCTCAAGGAAGAAGAATTCAAGAAGGAGTATGAGAGGATTCAGTCCATCGCGGAGCAGCTGGAGCGTGAGCACGGCCCCAAGATTCGCAAGGAGTCTGAAAAGGGCATATGGGTGCTCAACACGGATAACGTTCTTCGGACAAGCATTCAGAACGTTATATCGAGCGCGCAGGAAAGCGTCATCGTCACAGTCACCCCTGAGTTCTTCGGCGAGTATGGCAACACCCTTCTCCCCGCGCTTCAGCAGGCAGCTGCAAAGGGCATCAACGTAACAATCGTCGCGCCGAAGAGCATGAAGGGCACCTTCGCCGTGGCCGGAGACGTTGAAGTCGTGGAAAGCGAGCAGGAGCTGCCGCCGAGCATACTTGTTGACAACAGAACGGCAGTCATAGCAATGCCAAACGACAACAAAGCGGTGCTCGTGGACCACCCGGAGTTCGCGAAGTCGCTGCGGAACATGATGAGCCCGCATCTGGACTACATCTAATATTTCCCTCTTCAATGGTATTCACTTTTAATACTGTAAACCGAGTTACAGGTATATCTTCACCAGCCGCACCGCAAAGCGAATTATAAGCACAACAAGGAGAACCGCGAGGGTTGCATCGAGAATCCTGTGGGGGAAAACGTCGATTTTAACGGTTGTTTCGCTGCCCCCATCACTCCATACGCACGTCGTAGATTTCTGCGGAACGTAATCATAGCAGACAATTGTGGGAATGTTTGCGGCGATTCTCTGCTTCCCCACAATTTCCCCCGCACAGGCAAGGGATACTTCCGTGTTCGCATCGACGTAAACAGTAGCACAGAGGCGTACACGCTCATAGGGGTCCACGGAGTAGGATAATTGGTGGGGATAGACCCATGAGAATGCGAACGGAAGGACGGCAAGAACGGCAAGAAGCACGTAGTGGATGCGCATGGTAATAAACCCAACGGGAGATAATTAAAAACGTGAGAGTGCTCGACCTCTTTGCGGGGGCAGGGGGCTTCGGACTTGGTTTCCGACAGGCTGGTTTCGAGATAGTGGGGGCTGTGGAGGCGTGGAAGTACCCCGCAGAGACGTACCGCAGGAACTTCCCGGGAACGCGCGTGTGGGAAATAGATATCAAACAGCTGGACGCCGCTGACGTCGAGAAGGAAATAGGTAAACCAGACATCATAATAGGGGGGCCGCCCTGTGAAGCGTACACGGTTGCAAACGCGAGAAGAGAGAAAGAACCCATCGACAGGCTGTACAAAGACCCCCGGGGACGTCTAACACTGCACTACATCCGATTCGTTGGCGACCTGCAGCCGGAAACGTTTGTTATGGAAAACGTGCTTGGAATCATAGAGGGCGACCTCAAGGAAGCGTTAAGATACGAGTTCGGGCGTGTCGGATACGAAGTAAAGTTCAACGTCCTCGAAGCTAGCGTCTACGGTGTCCCGTCAAAGAGAACGCGCGTGTTCATTTCGCCCCTGCGGATTCGGCCAAAGGGAGAGAAAAGAAAGACCGTGTGGGATGCAATAGGTGATTTGCCAGACCCCAGAGACGCGCACGACATACCGAACCACGTGTACAAACCCCTGCCCAGAAGAGTAGAAAAAGTCGTGCACAGGCTGAAATGGGGACAGGCGCCGGTCTACTTCAAGGGAGCAAAGCGTACACATCAGAACTACATTCGTCTCCATCCGCACCGCGTTGCACCAACTGTGATGGGGTCCTCAAGGTTCATTCACCCGTTTTCCGACCGCCTCTTAACCGTGCGGGAAAATGCGCGCCTCATGAGCTTTCCGGACGACCATGTCTTCTACGGACCGATAGAACAGCAGTACAACCAGGCCGGAGAGGCAGTCCCACCGAAACTGGCGTTTAAGATAGCCGAAGAAGTAAAACGCAAACTGGGGGAGTTATAAGAACAACGGAGGTGAATAGAACTATGATTGTCGTATACCATGACGTACATTCGGTGGCAAAGCTGCAGGAGATTGCGAGGATTGTCTTCGCTTACGACAACGTAGACCTCTTCGTCGTCTCCCGTCCACAGGGCTCCGCCGCACAGACGGGCGTTCCAGAAATCCATCTCGCGGCAGCGAAGAAGGGCAAGCGAATACTCATAGTGCCGGACCTGAAGGACGCAGTAGACGTTCTAAAGCCGGAGCGCGTATTCATAATTACCAAGAAAGCGGAGAAGGAATTCGACCCGGACGAAGTGGGGGAGAACGATATGATTGTTGTGGCTGGAACGGAACCGGATGCAACGAAGTTTGACATAGACGGACTGGAAGCACGGAAAATATCGCCGGAGGGAATGGGGGACGTTGGCTACGTTGCCACAGTTCTCTGCCGCCTATCCAAATAATAAATCCCTTTCAACTCTTTTTACCGGGATGATGAAGCCGACATCGCCTGAGAAGTGATGACATACCTGGCTCGCTGACCGCTAATCCTCCACTACGAGGGGGATGCGACGACCCTTTGCATCGTAGGCGGAAGCAGATGTGCGGTCAAAGGGCGGGAAGACAATTATGTGCACCCAGCCGGTTTTTGGAAACGTTCTCCTATCCGCAAGAGAGGGGGGCGATGCACGGGGGTGAGAATGAGCAGAACCGATGATTCTTGAATCGATTGGGATATCGTGCGGGTTGAAAAGAACGTAACGCTCGCTGTTCTTGAATGGAATGTAGACAATCTCCTCCACGCGTGCCAATGTACCGTCCCAGAAACCACCCAAAAGGCAGAAAAACTCCCTTGGATAGTGGCGGCGTGCGGCGTCGAGTATCCCGTCCAGCACGTCTCCCCGAATAACCACCTGCACGTAGAGAAAGGAAAGAATGGTTGTTTAAAATATCCTCGAGGCTCATTGTGGACATGCGCGCAAACGGCAACTACATTGTACGGATTTTCCAGAACCGCGTCGAGATGGTTTCAGAGGTCACGGTAAGCACCCGTCCACGGTTCTCATACTCGCAGAAAATCATCATGGATGGGCGGACCTGCCCCGAATTCGCATTCCACCACCCAATTCCCGAATACTATACGTGGGACCACAGCAAAGACGCGGAGACGACACAGGAAATATACGTGGAGACGGTTCTTTCGAGGGAGTTCCAGGGCTTCCCGGAGGAGATTCGCATCCATGCAAAGCAGTGGGCGCGAAAGGGGCACATATGGAGAGAGATGGATGTGAACGGACGAGCGGCAACGCAGGAGATATGGTACAACGAGAACTGGGACCACGGCACGCTATACAAGAACATATGGATAGAATGGAACCGAGGGGAAGCACGGGAAGAGGTGCATGTGGAGGAAGCGGACGGACTAAGGGAACGCTACTTCTTCAGGAGGGCAAAGCAGATAATCGGTCCGCCCGGATTCTTCTGGTACAAGGCGGCGAAGGCGCGGCTGTCAGAACACTGGGCCGCCCGATTGTGGCGTTTTGCACTTGCCCCTGAGTTGTTCCGCATTGAGAGCGAAATGAACGCCGTGGGCCAGGACTTCGGATACGACAAGTGGCCATCGAATCTCTGGCTAAAAATGGTATACGAGCGGCGGAGCGGTACGTACTGGGAGACGAAGGAAAAGGTCGAAAACAAAGACGACCACGTGGAGATACGAGGGGAACTGACCGTGGAGCAGAAGACCCTCAAAATTTGAAACCATAACGGCCGCGCAAGGGCACAAAAACCACCGGAGAACCCCTGCGCACAAGTACAAGCTCTCCGTTTTTCTTTATGTATTTTTCCAGAATCTGCGAGTGCTCCGAGCCAACGGGGGCGACTACAACACCACCATCCACCAACTGCTCGGCAAGCGGTTCAGGAATCTCTGGAACCGCGGCGTGGATGACTATGCGGTCATAGGGAGCACGGGGAGGGTAGCCTTCACCACCGTCACCGCACACGACAAGGATTTCGTTGTAACCGAGGGCTTTAAGACGCTCCCGCGCCTCTGCACAGAGCTCCGGGTCGTACTCCACGGTCACAACAGGCGCCCGAGTTATTTCATACGTCAGGGCAGCCGTGTAGCCGGAACCCGTCCCTATCTCCAGCACGCGCAGGCCGGGACGAAGTTCCGCAAGGGTAAGCATCTCGGCTATGACGGAAGGCTGCGAAATTGTCTGGCCGTTCTTCGTGGGAAGGGCCGTGTCAGCATAGGCGTATTCTCTGTACTCGGGAGGGACAAAAAGCTCACGGGGAACAGCAGAAAAGGCGCGGACGACATGCTCGGGGAAGCGACGGGAGAGAATGCGAACGAGCTCAACCCTGGAGCTCTTCAAATTCATCCCTCACCTTCCTGACAATTTCCCTCGGACTCTTGGCCTCACGTATATCCTCTGGGGTAATCGTCGGTACTCCGGGAATCTCCTCCCCCGTCTCGGACATGATGGCGTAGTAATCGTGAACGATTCCCTTCCCCCTCCTAAGAACCTCTATCTTTCTCTGGAGGATGCCACGGGCCCTGGAAACTGCGAGAGACTGGCGGATGGAAATAAAAATATCCCACGGCGCTCGGCGGAACTCAAATACCTCTGACTTCTTCACGCCACCGCGAACACCGATGTCGACGGAGGAAATAATACCCTTGCCGAGAATGCGAACGAGACGCTGAGCAGTCTGCTCGGACGCAGGGAATCCATGCTCATAGCGGTATATGGAATCCTTCGTCGTGCCGACCTCGCGGGCAAGCTCATTTTGCGAGAGGCCCAGCGACTCCCGAGCGGAGCGGAGGGCAACCGGGTCGAGGTACACGACACGCTTCCCCTTGAACTCCTCGTATATGGGAAGATCTCCTTCCAGTATGGATTCCAGCGTTCTGGGAGTTACCACCGAAACACCGTAGCGCCTGTAAACCACGCCGTCCTCCAACGGGCCACGCTTCGTCTTCTCGCCGACAATAATCGGCGTTCCAGATACTGCTACCGCGAGACGGACAAACTCCCTCACGCTATCCTCGCGGAGAGCGTCCACGTTGGAGAGAACACGAACAACAAAAACTGTTTCATCTGACCTCGCCACGAGGTCCACGCAACCCTTCACATCGCTGTAGTCCACAATTCTATATCCCCTGCTGACAAAAGCGTTGATTACTCTGTCCACTAGAGAAGAGTGCCCGCCGTAAACGCCAGCAGTGCCAGGAACATTCCTGCCTTGCATAGTTGCTGTGCCCTCCGGGGACGTCCCCGTATAATATAAAGGGCAGAGAGAATAAATAGGGCGTCGGCGGGAACCAGCAGATAATAGTACCACTCAGAGAAAATGGAGAAGCCCCACGGTCCAGGGAATGGAGAGAAAAAGACGGCGAGAAGTACGAGGTACGCAGCGAAGTACGATGCCATTTCCGCGCCAACAAGCATCGGGAGCGTAACCTTATGGCCAATGTCCGCGGGCAAATCCTCTATGTCCTTCATGACCTCCCTCGCCCACGTGGCGAGAAACGCAAGAAACGCGGGGAAAAGGATGCGCGATACGTCACCGCAAAGCGCTGCAAAAACAAAAACAAACGCCGTGAAGAAGGCAACAACAATGTTACCCCAGTACTTCTTCCTCGAAAGAAAAGCTGAATATGCCCACGTACCAACAGCTGAAAGGGCTGCAAGAGCAAAGTGAAGAACGGATGCGAGGACAGTGAGGAGAACGCCGACAACGTAGAGGGAAAGGGAAAAGTAAAGGATGTGCATACGGGGGATTCTTTGCTTTCTCCCCTTCTTCCTGTCCACATCGTAGTCGTAGTAATTGTTTATGGACTGGGCAGCGGCGGATACAAGTGCCGCTCCAATTGCCGCAGGAAGAATGCAAGAAACCGATGCCTTAGCTACAATACCGGCTAAAAAAGCCCCGAGAAAAACCATAAAAGTGTTAAGAGGACGGGTAAGGGCAAGGAACGCCTTTACTTTCTGCGCTCCTTTGCCTTTAGACGGAGCCTTTTGCTTCCGCATCTCCTACACTTCTGGGGCTTGCCCTTAACGCTGCGG
Organism: uncultured archaeon; assembly: GCA_964486025.1. Classification (GTDB taxonomy): domain Archaea; phylum Iainarchaeota; class Iainarchaeia; order JAADDC01; family JAADDC01; genus SZUA-1452. The sequence continues at coordinate 25 of CAZAKL010000025.1, read as the reverse complement.
TTGCGTGCTCCGCAGTTCATGCAGA
>CAZAKL010000024.1:0-10425 GCA_964486025.1 uncultured archaeon | reverse complement strand
ACACGGTGTCGGACCGAATAAAACATAAGTCTGAGCTACAGGAAACGTCAGAGACGGGAACCGAGTCCAGCAGCACCCCGTCCATGGAATATACATAAATGGCAATATCGTTTGAATCGAGCGGGAAATCGCTACGAGCGGCAATACGAATTGTACCCTTATCGTAAACAGCCGATGAAATAACCACGGGGCTTGCGAGCGTCTGGCGTGCCGCAAATGTTTCGGAAAGGGTATTATTGATGTAAAAATGGAATGCAATGGTCGTAGCTATGGAAATTGCCACTAGCAGCACAAGGGAAACTATGTTTTGCTGCCCCCTCATCCGCATCTTAGAAAAAGAGAACGAAGAAAGATAAAACTATGCGCATCGCCTCATGGAATGTGAACGGCATCCGCGCCGCCATCAGAAAGGGCTTCTGGGACGTGGTTAGAAATCTGCAGCCAGATATTCTTGGGATACAGGAAATAAAGGCAGATAATCCTCCAGAAATCCCTCTAGACATAACGGGCTACAGATGGTACTGGTTCCCCGCTGAAAAGAAGGGATACGCGGGAACAGCAGTCCTGACAAGGATAAAGCCGAAGAACGTTAGCTACGGCATCGGAAGGGAAGAGTTCGATAAAGAGGGCAGAGTCATAACCCTTGAGTATCCAGAATTCTATATCGTGAATGCATACTTTCCACACTCGCAGCGGGAGTTGCAACGACTTCCGTTCAAGCTGGAGTTCAACCGAGCGATTGAGAAATACGTTGAGGAGCTTCGACAGGAAAAGCCCGTTATACTCATGGGCGACTTCAACGTGGCACACACGGAGAAGGACATAGCACGGCCGAAGCAGAACGAAGGCAACGCAGGATTTACGAAGGAAGAGCGCGAGTGGATAGACGCATTCCTGAAGAAAGGCTGGATCGATACGTGGCGTTTCCTCAATCCAGACGTCTCCGATCAGTACACCTGGTGGTCTTACCGTTTCAGGGCGCGAGAGAAGAACATCGGCTGGCGTATTGACTATATCCTCATACCGGATGAGGTCAAGCACTGGCTGAAGAAAGCGTACATTTACTACGACACCTACGCCTCCGATCACGTTCCAACGGTTGCTGAGATAGAACCAGAAAGGTAGTAGCGGGGGGAGGATTTGAACCTCCGACCTCCGGGTTATGAGCCCGGCGAGCACTCCAGGCTGCTCCACCCCGCTATCAGGTAGAATTAAGAACGGCCCGAACGCTTTAAAAGGCCTGCCTGTTACCACCGGAGAGGAACAAGGATTTTTCGGAGTTTTTAAATAGGAGGAGCGGCTGTTTTTACCGTGCGACGCGGCGATATGGGCATTGCCACCCTTATCATTTTCGTAGTCATTATTCTAGTCGCCACAATCACCGCCGTTGTCATAATTCAAGCCACCAACGTAATCAAAAGTCAGGCTCAGAATACAAGTCAGGAAGCCAGTTCGAAACTGGGAAAACGCCTTGTTCCGGACACCATTTACTTCATTGTTGACCAGAACAGGGAATCCGGAACGTACAAGAAGGCGGTGGCCATGTGGATACAGGTTCGCGTGCCGAAGTACGGTGCACCGGTGGATTTGAGAAAAACCACGCTGATTATAGAGACGCCGGATACCGTGAAGTATGCCACGTACATAGACGCCGACGGCGACGAGATTTTCGGAGACAACGCGTGCGACACAACAAGCCCATATCCCACAAATGACCCCAAGAACCCCGGTGACGTGGAGTACAACGCGCTCGACGGGGAAAAATACACAGCCGTGTGGATAAACTGTGACGGGAAAAAGGAGGATTACCTGATTTATCCGGGCCAAATCGCCATGCTCGTTTACGCAATGCCCACAGGGCTAGACGAAGGCACAAAGCTGAAGATTATAACAGATACGACGGACGGTGGGAAGTACATCGTGGAAACGGAGATTCCCGAGTTCGCAAATAAGCACATTATCTCGGTCCCCGTATGACTTTTATTCTCCCCACCCCATTATCTGTTGAATGCCCGGTAAACGCATGAGCAAAGCACGGGTCCGCGAACTCTTATCTAAGTATTCGTATCTCCGAGAGTACGTCGACAGGGCCTCACGCATATACGGGCAGCCCGAATTCTACGAGACGCTCTCCAGAGACATGGCAGACATCGAGGACCCGAACATCATATACCCCGTCCACGAGGGGATTTTCGTCCATGTGCATAGGGACAGGGAGACGGGAGAGCTGCTGTACACTGTGGTCGAGCCAAGAATGGAAGAATCGCTGAAGAGCACGTACAAGCAGGTGCTGGATAAGGTTACAGAGCTCGCAGGATACGTGGATAAAGCAGAACAAACAGAAGAGGTGCTGAGGTCCCTTGTACTCCAAGCGTTTCAGGAGTTAAAGCTCGACATGGGCCTATTTGACACCCTTTTCTACTACGTGAAGAAAAACGTGCTGGGATTTGGGATATGGGACGTCTTCTTCTACGACGAATACCTTGAGGACGTTAGGAACGCGGAGCTGGACACGTACGTGGTTCACAAGGTCTGGCACAACATGAGGACGAACATCCGCTTCCCAAACGAGAAAGAGCTCAACAAATTCGCCTTTGACCTTGGCATAAGGATGAACAAGCGCGTCTCCACGTCGAAGCCCATTGTAGACGGCATTGTCCCTGAGACGAAGACACGTGTAAACATCGTATACGGCAGGGAGGTTAGCAAGAACGGCACAGCAATTGCAATGCGCCTGGTGGAAAAGGAGCCGACAAGCATAATAGACATAATAAACCTCGGAACGGCGAGTCCAGAGGTAGTTGCATACCTGTGGATGGCGCTGGAGAACGGGATGAGCGTGTTCTTCTGTGGACCAACCGCTTCAGGAAAGACAACCACCATGCGCGCCTCCGCCGTGTTCATCCGCCCAGATGCAAAGATATACTCCGTGGAGGACACCCCCGAGGTATACGTCCCCCACAACAACTGGCAGGCCACGGTGGCACACGAGGGCAGAGCCACGATGTTTGACCTGCTCAAGGCCTCGCTCCGCTCCCGCCCCAATTATATCATCGTCGGTGAAATCCGCGGTGAAGAGGGATACATTGCGTTCCAGGCAATGCAGACGGGCCACCCGGTGCTGTCCACGTTCCACGGAGGAAATATAAAGAAGATAGTGCAGCGATTGACGGGGCCTCCCATCAACGTCCCGCCACCGTACCTCACGAACCTTAACATCATAGTCATCCAACGCGCGTTCCGCCGCGGCGACCGGCTCGTAAGGCGAATCGTAAGCATACACGAGATTGAATCGTACCTCGAAGGCAAGGGCATCATGACACGGGAAGTATTCAGATACGACCCCATAGACGACAAAATCGTGTTCACAGGGAGATACAACTCGTACATACTGGAGCGAAAAATCGCGCTGTTCCAGGGGTATGCAGACCCGCGTGACATATACGAGGAACTGGACAGGCGGGCAAAAATCGCCAGGGAAATGCAGAGAAGGGGCATAACAAAATACTCGGATGTGTGGACAACGGTTAAGGGGTACTATTACTTCGGGGTGGACGGACTTCCATTCCCGCTGGAGGAGGAGTTGTAATGGCACGGACCCTGGAAGAGGCAATGGCCAGAAATCCCCACCTCCGAGAATATGTGGAAAAAGTCACGCGGGAATGGAGAAAACCAGAATACTACACAGAGCTCTCCTACGATATGAAGGTAAGCAAAACGGAAGAGGTAAACATCATATACCCCATCGGGGACCCTTACTACGTCCACATAAAGAAGCCAGAGGGGGAAGAGCCAAGATACATCGTCATCGGTCCGAAGTACTCGGCAGAGGACCTCCAATACTTCAGAAAACTCTACAACAGGATACTTAAGCGCGTTTCCCTCATAGGTAAGGTTCCAAGGGACCAGGACGAATTCATATCCACAATCATCCGGCTCACAAAGGACATGGCAGTAACGGAGGATTCTCCTTTCCGGATAATCTACGAGCTCGTATTCGACAAGATATACATTCCAAAGGAGAAGTACAGAAAGATTAGGGAGCTCGTCATCCGGGAGCTGGCCCAGTACTCAACCATTGAGCCGTTCATGCGCGACCCGTACATTGAGGACCTTTCCTGCGTGGGAACAAACAATATGTGGATTGTACACAAGATATTCGGCTCGATGGAGACCAACGTACGTTTTGAAGATGAGGACGCCCTTGAAGACTTTATATATCGCATGACAGAGCTACTTAACCGCCCCGCATCCGAAGTTAAGCCCATTGTCGACGCGGCACTCCCGGACGGAAGCCGTCTCAACGTAATATACTCAAAGGACGTCTCCATAAGGGGTTCTTCCTTCACGATACGTAAGTTCACAAAGGTGCCTATATCCATTATCCAGCTCATCCGCTGGAACACTATATCGCCGCTGGAGGCAGCATATTTCTGGCTGGCCACGTCTGCCGGTGCTTCCATATTCGTCTCCGGGGAGACAGCGGCAGGAAAGACTACAACGCTAAAGGCAATAACCGCTTTCATAGACCCACGCGCCCGTATATTCTCCGTAGAGGATACTCCAGAGATATACGTCCCCCACAAGAACTGGGAGAGAACCGTAACCGCAGAGGGCAAAGCAGAGATGTTTGACCTGCTAAAAGCCGCACTGCGTGCGCGCCCTGACTACATCATCGTGGGAGAGATTCGAGGTCAGGAGGGATATGTGGCGTTCCAGGCAATGCAGACGGGCCACCCCGTGATGAGCACCTTCCACGCGGGAAGTGTGAACTCCTTTATACGCAGAATATCGGGTCCGCCAATCAACGTTCCAAAGGAGTACATCCCCAACCTGAATATAATCGCCATCCAGCAGTCCGTTGCCCGTGGCGGGAAGGCGGTACGCCGCATGATAACAATACACGAGATAGAGAAGTACCACGCCCCGTCGCAATCCATAGTAACCAGAGACGTCTTCCAGTGGGACCCGGTGGCGGATACGCACACCTTCCGCGCATGGTATAACTCCTACGTCCTTGAGGAGCTTGTGGCGCCAACCCTTGGATTCACGAAGGAGGGGGTGTACGAGGAGCTCAAGGTGCGCGCATCGGTTCTTCAGGAAATGGTCAAGCGCAACATAACGGACTACTTCCAGGTCTACGAGCTAATAAGGCGCTACACAGAGTTCGGTCTCGAGGGGCTCCCCTTCCAGGTAGAGGTGATGGAATGGCAGTGAACATAGAGAAATACGTGCATATCCTCGGCGTGAACACGATAAGCGGCCTAGTGACGTACCTCGGAACAGTCTGGCTCGCCTCATTCATATTCCTCATTATCGTAGAGTACCCCCTCATCTCCCTGGGCATCCTCGGCATCAAGCACATCCCTGCACTCATCATACTCAACGCCCTCCTCTCAGTGGGTGCGGCGGCGGTGTCCCTCACAATACCCGCTGCCATGAAAAGGGAGAACATAGAGAAGAACTTCCCCGTGTTCATGGCATATCTAGGGGCAATGACAACAGCCAAACCCAATTACGAGGAATTCTTTAAAGCAATGGCAGAAACGGAGGAGTACGGCGAAATTTCAAGGGAAATGAAACGACTCTACCATCTGGCAAAGGACTGGAAGCTTGGATACGCGAAGGCGTGCCGCGTGGTTGCAGACACAACACCGTCGCCCCTGTTCTCTAACTTCTTGGCCCGACTGTCTCAGGTGGTGGAGTACGGTGAGGACATAGAGTCATTCTTCCGCAACCAGTTCGGCGACATCATGCGCGACATGCAAACGCAGTACCAGCAGGCAGCGTACAAAATATCCACGGTTGCAGAGCTCTTCTCAGCGCTCTTCGTATCTGTGGCTTTCCTCCTCGCATTCGCGGTGATGATGCCCCTCTTCTTCCCCATCAGCCCGGATATGATAGCCATTGGCACGTTTATCCTCGTCATGATTGTGGACACAATACTCATTGCCATGGCACGTGCATCCGCACCGGCGGATGAGTTCGCGCTCCCATTCTACAGGGGTGCGCCGGAGCATCTCACAGCAGTTATATCCACATGGGTAGGGCTCACCGCATCCCTGCTTGCATTCATCATAACATGGGTTCTCGGCGCCCCGCCCATTATACAGGTCCTTGTATCGGCAATTCCGCTCACCGTCCCCGCGTACCTCAGCACAAAGGCTGAAAACTTGATAAGAACGCGCGAGAACACATACATATCGTTCATACGCACCCTCGGCGACCTGACTGCAATCCGGGAAGGGGCAATAACCCCTGTACTCCGTCGCCTGAGAAGACATATATACGCAGGAATGAACGAGGCAATCGACCGTCTGTACAAACGCCTCGCACTAACGCGCCAGATATTCAAGGGTTTTGCACTATTTTCCAGAGAACTGGGCTCAGCACTGATATCTAAGTTCAACGAGCTCTTCGTAAACGCGATGTACTCCGGGGCAGACCCGAAGAAGACGGGAGAAATAATTGGAGATGAGATGCACGCAATTCTCGACTCCAGAAAGCTTAGGCTCCAAATAGCGGGTGGTGCGAGAGGAGTGCTCTACGGAACATACATAGGTGTCGCTCTCGGCGTATTCCTGGCCACGAAGGCCATAGCACAGGTTTTCAACCTATTCTCCTCCGTGCTAGCATCCGTGGGTGCCGACGTCGTAAACTATTTTACGTTCTTCAACTTCTCCGTGGACATTAGCCCGCTCGTAGACTATATGACATATATCTTCGCATTGGAGGCGGCAATCCTCGCAATTGTAATAAAGATACTAGACGGGGGGTTAATGAGCAACGCAACAAAGCACTACATCATTATGATAATCGCCCTTGTCATAACGTATTACATCACAGATTGGGTCGTATCCTTGCTTTTCCCCGCTGCCACAGGCGTCGCGCAGGCTAACGTACCAACAATTGGCCAGCCGTAACTACTGGACGGTTGTAAAAAGGGTAGAAAACCCCCTATTAAGTTTAAAACAAAGGATAGCCATGTTTTAAGCGATGCGCGGACAGTCGGGGATTGGAACAATAATCGTGTTCATCGCCATGATTCTCGCGGCAGTTGTCGTCGCGGTGGTCATACTTCAGATAACCGATTCCCTGCGCAGCCAAGCAATGCTCACGCAGCGTCAGGCACAGGACACTATGTCCGCGCGCTTCGTGATAGAGCGTGTTGAAGGCATTGCATACAAGGACGCGAACACCGGCGACTATAAGCTGTATTATCTCATTCTTCGCGTCAAGCCAGGGGTAGGAACGGAGAGTTTGGACTTCAAGCGAGCCGCACTGACTTACTCATCGCCGGGGTACACAATCCCTGGGGCGCAGTACGTACCGATAACACAGGTGCTGAATGGAGGAGACAGGTACGGAGCGCTGGGAAACATTGAACTCATAAAGAACGCATCAGACCTTCCACACGCCGACGAGAATAAAATTAAATCGGTGCAAGGTGCGTGCAGCGGTGAACTCTACGATATAATGGCGGCAGTGGGAACGTACAACTACCGGCTCCTTATACCATACATAGCACCGGTGTTGCAGAGCTATATAAACGACGTGTTCGTCAACAGCAAATCTGTAAACTACTCTGACGTCGCCGCAAACAGAGACCCAACGAAGTTTACCGTTGTCTGGGAGAACTGCGATAACAAGGACGACGTATACACGCTCTCCGACGGGCAGACGGCGTACGTTATATACCCGCTGCCCGAGCCAGTCCCGTCGTCCACATACATAACAATCGACCTTTACGTTTCAGATGGCTGGTCCAACCCCATGAAGATACGTGTGCCGGCGGGGTTGGACAAGGGATACGTGCTGATATACCCCAGCTCATAATCTCTGGAGGTGGTAAATGTGTTTGAGAACCTACTGGGGGGCGGAAAGAAGCAGGCGAATGCTCCTGCAACAAAACCGGCGATTCAGCCAGCTGCGCCCGTCGCGCCGTCGGCGCCTGTCATGGCACCACCAGGAGGCGGTGCGGCAACATCTGCAGGAAAGGACATAACGGTAGAGGTAGAGGACCTAAGAAAGGATGTAGACAAGATGAAAGACTCTATCAACGCCCTGCGCGGAACGCTCAAGAGCCTGACAGAAAAGATGGACGCGATAGAGAATAACCTCGCACAGCTGGCATCGGTCTACGAGCTCCTCACAAACCAAATGAATCCCTTCCTCGATGCCGATGAGCGCGCAATTGCCCAGCCGAAGCCAAAAAAGCAGGAACCAACTCCACAACCTGCACCGATGCCACAGCCACCAGCCGAAGAGCACGAGGAAGTGGTCCTCCCCGAGTTGGACCTGACAAACCCGAAGGTAATACAGACGATTCTGGACTGGATGCAGTTCATCGTGGAGAGGGTAGGCCACGAGGGGGTGAAAAGCGTTCTGCAGTACTATGTGGACATTAAATGGATATCACAGGAAGTCGCAGAGGTGCTCCAGCGTTACGCCGACGGAATAAAAGTGGATGTAGAGCCAGAGATTCAGGAACCGATTCAGCTGGACCCAGAGGACCACATGAAGTCGCTGGATTATGTTCTGCAGATAAAGGAGTTCCAGGAAAAGGGATAAGATGTACTCCTTCGAAATAGACAGGGATGAGCTGGGCAGACGCCTCGGCGGGGGCATAGCAGAGGGTAGTATAACCCTTATCGAGGGAGGGGACGGGTCCGGCAAGACGATACTTGTTCAGCGCATGGCATACGGTCTTCTCGTGAACGGACACTCAGTGACATACGTATCCACCGAACTCTCCCTCCCCGAATTCGTAAAGCAGATGATGTCGCTCAAGTACAACATAACCCCTTACATCCTGAAGGGCCAGTTCAGATTTTTTCCGGTATACCCTGCTACAGTCAAAAAGCTAAGAAAGAAGAAGGATTTGCTCCAGAGGCTGGCAAAGGCCGATATCCTGTACCAGACAGATGTGACAATCATCGACACAATAACACTCATGCTGCCGGAGGAGGGGGTAGACGAAAAGTCCGTGTTTGACTTCATAAACAAGCTGAAAAAGGAGGTACTTAAGGGGAAGAGCATAATAATAACGGCGGACCCCGATGCAACAGATGAACGGCTTCTCGAACCGCTAAGGGAGATAGCAGATAACTACCTCATAACAAAGCTCGAAACGGCGGCGGAGGACATAAAGAACGTTATCTTCGTTCAGCGGTGGAAGCGCACGGAAAGGGAAGTATCCAAAATAATAAAGTTCAGGGTAGAGCCCAAGTTCGGAATCGTCATAGACATTTCGTCATTCGCAATATGAAGGCTATTTGTCACTACTAATCCGTGAAAAAAACGTGGAGAGCGGCGGATTAAGTTTTTTAAAGCAGGAAAACATATTTTAGCGACAAAAAAGGAGGGATTTAACATGAAGGGCCAACAGGCAATTGGAACGCTGGTTATCTTTATTGCGCTGGTGATTACAGCAGCGCTGGCGTCGTTTGTGCTTGTCAGCACGACGAACGCACTGCAGTCCAAGTCTCTCGCAGTATCCCAGAAAACAATGGAAAAGGCAACAATGGGCTTCTCCGCGCGCCAGGTGGAGGGTATTGCCAACGCAGACGGCAGCATAAACAAAATCATGATGGGTATCGAGCTCTCACCAGGTTCTGAAACAATTGACATGCAGGACGCAACACTAATCTGGACTGCCAACGGAGGTACGATTTACGACGAGTATCAGCCAGACACCACCTGGACCGCTGGTGATTACAACTATTCCGACTTTAGCTCAGACACGGACACTGCACACTTCAAGCTCATCGACGACAGGTCCTCCAGTGACGACAAGGACCGCTACCTCGAATCCGGTGAGCTCTACGTGATAGGGTTCACCCTGCCGACAGGTGATGAGCTCAAGGAGGGTCAGGACTGGAAGATTATCCTCAGGGCTCCTTACACGCAGGACCTCATCGTTACCGGCTACGCACCAGAGGTTATTCAGGGTGGCCAGATTATTACTCTGAAGTCCGCATAACGCCGGACTTCACCCTTCCTTCTTCTTTGTTTCTAACCGCTTTTTAGTGGTTACTGCAAATACTATTTCTGCGGCCTGGCTGCGCCCGGGGAGAAGATTCGATGAGCCGGTGTCACGAGGGCCGCATACACTTTCCATTAAACTGTCAAAAATAAGGCAGGGAAAGGAGAGAATCAGCGGCGGGCTCTTCTCCTTCTGCGCTTGAGGCGGCGCATCTTCTTCTTTCTCCACTTCCAGCGCTGCATTGCGTGGGGTTTCTTGAAACGGGATGTGTCCTTCTTTCTTATGCCCAAGCGAGCACCTCCTTGAAGATGAACGTAAGGTTAAGGAAAGATGTGTTAATAAATGTGGGTGTTACGCTCCGGCCGGAATTCGAAGGCCAGATTCGCTGGCCGGGCGAGTGTGAGTGGGGTCTGCGACCCCACGCCCAGTGGTGCGGGCGA
>CAZAKL010000023.1:0-10590 GCA_964486025.1 uncultured archaeon | reverse complement strand
ATTATGTCCAGCTTGAAAAACTCGCCGACGAGGCGTATTCTCGCGTCGTTGATGATTTGAAGAAGGTTTTGGAGGGGAGGTGATGGATCATGACTGACCCAATCACACTTGATATTAAGGCATATATGGAGTGGGACGGCAGCTGTACGTGGGACGGAGCGCTGATTGTCGATGGAAAGGAGTATGACATTGAGATTCTGGAAGAATTGCTGAAAGACGAGGTCATCTGCAGGCGAATACGCGAGCTGTTGCAGGGGGTGAAGCAGTGATTAGGTGGGTAAGGTATAAGGACCTCTACTTCCCTCATCTACCTCCGCGAACACATCACACTCTCGCGGTGCGGGTGCAGTACTACATCACGAAAAAGCCCGGCATCACAATTGAAGACCTTTACGCCCTCGTCGGAGAGGGCGCAACGCTTGAGCCGAATGAAAAGCTCTTTGTTAGAAAGTACGTGCAGAAGCTGAAGGCTTACGACCTCGTGAGAGTTACACGGGATCACATCTTTCCTTCGTGGCCGTTTTTCACTACGAAGGCCGTGAAGGCGCTCGTGGAGTATCACAAAGAAGAACTTACAGCTCGTTTTTCACCGCGGACAGTGAAGGCTTGGGTTAGGGGTGAGCGGCACCCTGACTTGAACGAACTGCTCCGAGTGCTGGAGGTGGTGGTATGAGGGACTCATATTATGAGATACTGCACAGCGCCAGGCCAGAATGGGTTGCGAAGAGATATATCATTGATATATATTTCCGTGTCTCGGGCCTGGAAGCAACGGCAAGCCTCGACCCTGCGACATTTCTTGAGTTCAAGGCCGGCGTTAGACAGCTCTACAGGATCATGAGAGTCAAGATGTGGAGGTTCCGGTCAAAGCTCGGCATCTCTGAGGAGAAGATGAAGCGCTATGACTCATACCTCCTCCCCAAGCAATTCCGCCGCCTCAAGTTCGAGGAGGTCGTGGAATGGTTCAATGATATTCAGGTCGCTCTGGAGAGGCTCGGATACACGCGTTTTGAGTCAAGCCAGAGCATTGAGGAGCTCGTGAGGATGAGCAGGGAGGGGTGATAAATGCACGAGCAACTTGAAGAGGTTTTGAAGGACGTTGATAAGTACAAGAACCTCAACCTCTACCTCAAAGCCCTCGACGAGGTGAAACACGTCATCTCAAAGGACTACGACTTCTTGCAAGTGGTGGATGGAAAATTGAAGACGGGTGTGGGGAAGTCCACTCTCGCAATATTCTCTGCGATGTATGTGGACCCAACTTTCACAGTCGAAAGAATAGCTTTTGCGGATATGAAACGTATCCTTCACGTCCTGAGAAAGGCCAAGCCGGGACAGGCCGTCATCATCGACGAGGGCGGTGTTTTGCTCTTTTCCCGCTCCTGGCGCACCAAAGAGAACATTTTATTTAATAAAGCTATTATGATTTCAAGAGCGAAAAGATTATTCCTTCAGGTTGTTCTTCCGTCCGTTTTCTACCTTGACAAATACGTTAGACAGAGCCTGCATGCTCTTGTATCTCTCAACAAACGCGGTCAGGCCGAGTATTATGCGGGCGCCGAGATCAAGCGAGCTTGGTCGCCCCACATCATCACGTTCAATCCGCGCCATCAGAACTTCACGAAGACCCCTCAGCCTGCCTTTGTCTTCCAATACCCCGACCTGAGCAAGACGGAGCTCTTCCAGGAGTACAACAAAATGAAAATGGAGTTTATCGATAACCAGCTCAAGGAGTGGGAGGAAGATCTGGAGGAAGACAGTGAGGGGATCAATGGGGGCAAGAATGAGGAGGGCATGACGATCGTGGACATTATGCGCAGACTGAACGAGCACGGGATGACAGTGTCCGAATCGCAGTTAAGAAGGGCGATTACTGAAGCAGGAGTGGCACCAGTTGGAAGGAGAGGATATTACAAGATCTACAGGGAACAGGACTTCCCTCTGATCTTGGCAGCGGTGGAGAGAAAGCTGGAGCTAGCCCGAAAAAAGAAGAGATAACACTGCTTTCTTCTCTGAAAATTTTCATAAACTGTCTGTCTTCACGCGCACGCTATAATAGTAGTATCCATAGTTTGCGATGAAGCCTATTGTACCGATTAATGAAGCCTCCTGGAGCTTTGCCAAGGTCACGTTGATCTGCTGTATCTTCTGTTTTTCTATCACAAGAAGCAATGGATTAGCTTGGAGTTCTGCTACCTTCCTCATCAGTAGTAGCGCGTAAAGGTCTGAAACGAAGGTGATGAAAGCAAAAAAGAGGGCGAGGTACAAGTAGTACTTCGTCTCGAACTTCATGGGGCCTTCACCGTCTTTAGTGCCTGGAGAATGTGGTTTATGCCATCCTTCAACTGCCCCTGCATCTGGAATACTATCATGAGAGTTATCCCCGCCACAACCAGAGTGGCGAGTGTTAGCATGTATATCTGCTGAATTTTGTCAGTATTCTTAAGTCCCGCCTGCTTACCTGCCTGGAAGGCGAGGGTAACCATGTTGCTCACGTCGTCAACATCTATTTCACTCTTGACCTCTGTGCTTTCAACCGTTATGGGTTTCACACTGTCCCCCAAATACACGAAGAGATTCCCGAGCTTGCCGATAAAGCGGCCTTTTGGGTCAACTATCCTCTCCTTGCCCCCAAGGTTGAACTTCTTGTTGCTCTTGAGCTTCATCCACTTCACAGTATAAGTGCCGTCCTTCTCAAGCACTATGACGCGTGAGAAGCCCTTTGTCTTTCTAATCCAGTCGATGAGATATACTAACCCGAAGGGAGCCAAAATGCCGAGGACGACAACGAGATAGAGAAGGATCGTGACCAGAGTCCCAACATCCATCAACCCCCACCTCCTCTAAGGAACGTGAACAATTTGAGCCTGTCCTTCCTCTCAGAAGTCTCTTTTTGCTCGATCTCCTGAATGCTGGTCGCGAGCATGCGCCTCTCAAAGCCACCTCTACTCCTCGAAGCGACGGCTATTGCCTCAGCCTCTGCTAGAATCATGAGGATAGGTTCGCGGAGGTCTAGGTTCACTCCCTTCTTCCTGTACTTCTCCTCGTAGAGCTGAAGCTGGAGAGCCGCGCTGATGAGCTCTCTAAAAAGATGCTCCTGCTGTGGTGTCAGGTTTGCGAGGCGGAACTCCTTGTAAAGGTACTTGAACTCCTTCTCCAGATCTTTATCTTTAATGAGCTCTCTAATGCCCCTCAGTGGGGACATGTACTCCTCCATCTCGTTTTCCTCTTCATCCACTTCAACACCCGGGCCCGCCAGATAGTTCTCCATCACTTTTCACCCCCAACTGCGGCGTTGACAAGGAAGAGCGCGCCGAGCACAATCAGAAAGAGACCAATTATATTGGAGTGAGGTGTTGTTTCGACGCGTGCAATGGTCGCGTTTACGACAAGAGTTTGAGTGATGCCACTCTCCATCACATAACTTCCTGCAAGGATGAACCAGAGACCTGCAATGCCGACAACACTCCTGTCAAACAGGTGGTAAAGGAACAGCGTCCCGAGCCCGAACATCAACATAACTGCGAACATCACCACATCCACATTCAACACCTCCAAAAAGTCCCTGCCGCGTCTCTACTGAAAAAAGAAAAGGCGGGCTCGGGTGATCATTCTCCGCCAGTAGTTAGGCGCGTTGCCAGGACGAAGATGCCGATCACGATCATGAGTGGAACGTAGCCGAGTATCGTCGCAGCAGTGCCAGTGATGTTTGCGTGGTTGATTGTGTCCTGTACTGCTGGAATGACGACACCGACGGCAAGGATTATGATGACCATCAGGCCGATGAGGTACTCGACGAGCCCTGCACCGCGCCTCCTGCCAGGCCTCCTCATTTCCCTAAACTCCTCCAGCTTTTTCCTCAACTTCTCAAACACTGCTTGCACCTCCGGCAGAGCTATTCATTAAAAACAGAGCAACGCGCTGTAATAATACACGCGTGTATTATTACAGCATTACACACTTTTTTTCAATAGGTGATATTATGCGCACTCAAGGGATTGTTGACGAAGGAGGCAATGGGGCCCCATATGACACTCCTCGGCCTCTGTTCTTTATCAAACCTCCAAATCAAGCCGTCTTATCACTTCCCTCCGATAGAACTATCACTACAACGGAGCTCATGAGTCCAAACCCCGTGCTTCCAGAAGCGGCCCCACGTCAACCGTCCACTCAATCTATCGAGTTGTCTGAGAAAAATGTCAAGGAGTTCAAGAAGTACCAGCAACTGGTTCAGAAGCAAGCAAAGGAGCTTGGAGGCGACAACCAGCTACACGTGTACCCAATGCATCCAGCCCTCCAAGATCCAACTAATGTCAACAGGACACTCACGAATGAGGAAATCAAAAAATACAGCCCAAAGCCTGATTACTATGACCCTGAGACGGGTCTCACGGTACAAGGGCCGGGCATGATTATCACAGGGCTTGCTACAGGGATGACACTCGGCCTTACGGACTTCGACATCAAGCGCGAGAACATCAGGACGATGGAAGGCAAGGCTTTGTTCTACTCGGGCAAGATCGGAGGAGAATTCTTAGCTGCTTATGGCCTTGGTGAAATCATAGGAGGCGGCGCGGGCATACTGGAAGGTACAAGGGTAGGGACCATCTTAGGGAGGACTGCGGGAAGAGTTGCAAGCAGTAAGGTGGGGCGCATCATAGGGCCCGCGGCAAAGGGCACGCTCAAGGGCGCGATCTACGGCGTCGAGGCAGGAAAAGCAATCGCGATGAAATCAGGCGGCGCCTCATGGCTCGACGTTATAGGAGAAGTGGGCAGCGACGTTGCAGGCATTTACGGTTTTGAAAAAGGGTTCTTAACTGGCTATAACGCTATGGCCCCGGAGAAGACGACCGTTCGGACGAGGGAGTTCTTGGAAGGCAAAATCATCGACACGGAGACAAGGAAGGGGACTCAAGTCCTCGGGACGAGACGCGTCATAGTAAAAACAACGCCAAAAGGCGACGTTATCCTTGGAGCCTCCGCAAGGACTCCCGAAGGCACGATGACGGCACTCCAGATGAGGGGCTCACGCGACGTGGACATCCTCCTTGCTAACAAGAAGGGTGCTTCAATTCTCCCTCACCGAGAAATGGGGGTTGAGGGTGTCAAGTTCTGGAAGAAGAGCGCTGGCGCCGAGACAATGTTCTTCCTCCACGACCCTCCCGCTGCTCGGGCCCAACTCATTACATCAGTTAAAGAAGTCCCTGGTGCAAGGTCTCTACTCACTTCCTTGAGAGCACCCTTCAGGCTAACGGCCCCACCATCCCCTCAGACTATTGAACTCATCTCAGCCTCTGCCTTTGCAGGGACGAAAATACTCACATCCCCACCCTCGTTTGAGGTCGAGGAGCAAAAGAAGAAAGAGCAGGGTGTGGGTACAACCCTAATCACAAAACGCACCCCGGAGCTAATTGAGAGCACCAAGCAAGAGCTCATTTGGGAGCAAAAACAGGAGCAGAGGAGGAAGCGGGGGCTCATCCAGGGGCCGGAGCAAAAACAGGGGCGCGCTCAGGGGCAGAGACAGAGGAGCCTCAAACTTGTTGTACAGGACCAGAAACTGCAACCCCTTATCCAAACTGCTAAAAGATCAAAAACTCCCAAGCCGCCCGAGCCGCCTCTTCCCTCATTAAGGAGGAAGAGGCCTTCTCAACTTGTCTTAAATAAGAAAGAGCGCAAGAAAAAGAAGAAAAAGCGGAAGAAAAAGACCGAGCTTCTCGGCGAGATCGACCTCGTTACTGCAAACATTCTCGACGCGATGGGTGTAGAAAAGGTCGTGATCAGCAAGCGCAAGTTCCAGAAGCTTTGGGAGAGCGGTTCTGCCCTGATTGGGGAAGGTTTTGAGGTCGTGAAGTCCCCCAAGCCAAAGAAAAGGGGGAAAAAGAGGAAGGGGTGGTCTTTATGGTGAAACGGCGCGGCGCCCTCACCTTAAACGACATCATGATGCTTTTCGTTGGGATCATCGTGCTGAGCCAACTCATGCCCACAATCAAGGAGTACACTTCTCAAGCAGCAGCGCAAGCGACGGGACTGGAGGCAGTCTTCTGGAACATGATACCGTGGGTATTGGTGCTCGGCCTGCTGGCGACGATTGTTCATAAAGCATCAACACCACGGAGGGAGTACGAGTGAGGAAGAGGCTGGCCGCGGCTATTCTCATCATGATCCTTACAATGCCCCTCCTGCCACCTATAAAGCTGGCAAGGGCAGCAACCTCAGACCCCTGGTCCCCGGCCTATGGGGACTGGCAGTACAGGACGGCAGTGACGATAAGCAACCCCAACAGCGCCGACCTGGCAGACTTTCAAGTGAAGGTTGTTCTCGACAGTAACTGGCCTGGCTGGAGTCATGTGAAGGAGGACGGCGGAGACATCAGGTTCGCAACGGCGGACGGGACGGCGATACCTTATTGGGTCGAGAGTTGGGACTACACGAACAACCATGCCGAGATCTGGATCAAGGTGCCCTCGATTCCGGCCAGCGGGAGCACGACGGTTTACCTCTACTACGGCAACCCTTCAGCGGAGAGCGAGAGCAATGGGGAAGCGGTGTTTGAGTTCTTTGACGACTTTACGGCAGATACAGGAAAATGGACACTTATCGGTTCAAACTCAGAAAAGAACTATGAGATCGGTCAAACCTTCACGAAGGTGGGGGAGAGTCCAGATACGGACAGTCACCAAGGTGTTGCGGCGTCAGCAGATTATTACTACACTTTCCACACAAACAGGATAGATAAGCGTAGTAAAGGCGACTGGAGCGTCGTCTTACAAAACACGAACCCGTTTGAGGGCATGGTGGGCGTTGACCACGTTGGCGACGGTGATTACTACGACGGTAAATTATATGTCCCGGTTGAGCATTGGGCTTCCACTACCGACTACGGGAATCAATACATAGCAGTATATGATGCCGACACGCTCCAACTCCTCGAAGCCCATGACATCTCACAGTACGGGCATGAAGTAGCAAGCCTTGTTGTTGTTCCAGAGGATAACGCAATTTACGTTGTTGACTACTCGGACACAGGGGCAAAAGTCTATAAGTACTCGCTGACGAACTTTGCCCTTCAGGATACTATCACGTTGAGCCAAGCGATAAAGTACGCCCAAGGCATAGAGTACAAGGACGGGCTGTTCTACATTTCCGCCGAGGATGGCAAGCTCTACGTCGTGCAGAAAGATGGAACTGTGATAGCGAGCTACGCTCTCGTGTCAGCATCATACAACAACGAGGGTTTAGCGTGGGATGGTAATAAGCTCCTCTGGACACAGGATGAAGGTAATTTAGAAACTGTGTTTATCTTTGAGACGAATGAAGAATCATTATTACATCTCCCTACGCTCGGTTCTAACGTTGGTGGCCTTGACGAGGGCGTTTATGCAAGTGTTGCAATAGGTGAGAACACAGTAATAGAAACAAAGATGAAGATCTACAAAAGCATATCACGAGGCGCAACGGGTATTTATCTCACAGATGTTGATATGCCTGACTATTCACCGGAGTATGATAGTTTTTTAGTCTTCGGTGCGACTGATAATGGAAAATTCGGTATCGCGGATTGGAGGTTTGATACAGATGATATAATCGAGTACAATGAGTTCACGGCAGATTACGACACTTGGCACGTCTGGACAATTAAGAAGAACGGGAACACTTACACGCTCTATTATGACGGTGAGGAGAAGGGGAGTATAACGAGAACTACCCAACCTAAAGACTACCTCGTGTTCGGTGTTCCATATAATAACAACGAGTTGTGGGTCGATTGGGTTAGAGTTAGAAAGTACGCCGAGCAGGAGCCAACCGTCAGCGTGATGACCGAGGAGATCAATCCAAATTCTTACACTATCACGCTCAACCTCAAGGACGACGCTGGAGTTTCCCTCTCAGGAGTAACAGTTACCATAAAAGACTCAAGCGGAAATACTGTCGCATCTGGAACCTATGCTGACGGCGATACCTTAGTCCTCACGAATGAGGACACCTACACTATCCGCGCCGAGAAGGCCGGCTACGTGCCAGACGAGACGAGTGTGACTGTCGTGAACGGCACGAGCACATACACGGTCGCGCTAACGCTCGTCGACATTCCCGAGCCGAGCATAAGCGTCAGTCCATCGTCGCCCAAGGCCGGGCAGACCATCACAATAACAATCAGCGCACCATCTAAGGATAGCCTCACGTGGAAGTACAAATATATGCTCGAAGACAACGAGGGTGCACTCCTCCAGGACTGGACGGTTGATGACGACGGTGTTGTGTCATACACCCTCCCCTCGGATCTTGAGGGCAAACAGCTCATTATCCGGGCAAAAACAATCTACACGGATCTGGCAACGCAAACACAGTGGGAGTCGGGGGAGAGCTCGACCACCGTCAGTATCGGTGAGGGAACACCCACAACGACGACAAGCACGCTCGAACAACAGCCTAGCAACGCAGTAGTAATCCCCTCAGGAATTTATAAAGTCGAGCTATATGCCACGGAGATGAACGAGTACCTCAGTGGTGGGTCTACTCTCGAAGTCAACTCAACGATCCCATACCAGCTCGGCGAAAACTTTTGGATGGCGCTCCATCTCGATGCAGGCCTTGCTCTAAGCGGCACAGTCGAGGTTAAGTTCGTCTTTGACACCGACACGGTCGACTTTCTCCTCACGTATGACAACAGTACAAGCACATGCAAGATATGGGTGGATGGGATGCTAATTGGGACTGAACCCTCTCTCAGCGGGCTGAGGCTTGTAGTCTGGAGGCTTGGGTCAACTATAAAGGCAGGATACGAGCGTTGGGAGGGGGTGATACTAAAGGGCTCGGGTTCAGCGAGTATCTCACTCTCCCCAAACCATCTTGAAAAGATTATCATAATAACAACTGTAGATGCAACAACATATGTGAGCAATTTCAAGTTTGGGAGATACTCCGACCACATCTCCGGCCTCACCGTCTACGACGAAGAGACTCTGGAACCCATCCTTCCAGACTTCGTTGAACTCGCAAACGGGGTGCGCGTCCTTGACCCATATGGTGTGTACCTGAGCAGGGATTATTATGCGAGTGGATACCTCTACGCCTACCTCCCAAGGAGAGACAAGGGACATTACTATCTCGCAAGAGCTTCAAGTGATTACGGCGGAAAATTCCTCCTGTTCTACCGCAACTACGGCGGGAATTGGATCTTGGTTGGCGAAACACTACTGGACAACAACGGAGAAGCCTCAATCTTCCTCATTGACGGTGTCATGTACACATTCGCAATCAGTGACGGGCACAACATCCTTCTCGAAACAAGTGCAACAGCCGACCCAAACATGCCCTACATCGACCTTTTAGGCCTCGACAAGATTATAATGATCCGTGACGTGAGCGCAGACTTCGCATGGTCGGTAGCTCCGCTTGACGGCTTCCTCTACAACGGCACCACGACGAACGTCACGATCAGAGTGAGCTCCGAGACTACCATCAGCTCGCTTGAAGTCACGATCGCAGGAGCAGGAGTATCATATAACGCAACTTATTACATAAACAGTTTGAGCGCTGTCATTCCCATTCAAGTAACACCCTCAGAAGCATACAAGTACGTGCACGTACACTGTGTTGCAAACCTCACAGATGGCACTGTGAAAGAGTTCACAAGAACGTTCTACGTGAAGCCCGAGTACGTTGACAAGGGTGGGCTCTTACAAACACTAAGAGACATTGATAACGAGCTCGGCCTCTCACCACTGGCCCGTCTCATCGTGGCAACAATAGTCACGCTCCTAGCAGCAGGAGCCGCGTCAAGCTACTCCGGGGGCAAAGGCTCGGTGGTGGCGGCCATCTTCAGCTGGATGTTCTTCACATACCTTGGCTGGATAGACTGGAGGATAACACTGATTACGGGGTTAGCGGGGGTCGGAATGCTCGTCAGGAGGGGTGAAGTATGAACAACAACCTCGCGAGCATGTGGATCATGCTCTTCGTCATCAGCTTCGTCTTCAACCTCGGCCTGAAAGTGTACGACCAACCACAGGCCACACAACCCGAAGAAATCACAAGCGTGGAGCTTGATGAACCGAATGCAGCATACGGCTTCCTCGGGCCGCTCATGATCGTCTGGAACTTCGTGAAAGACATGGTGAAATTCATCAACGCGCCGTGGATCTTCCTCAGTAGTGCAGGAGCACCACAAGAGATTATGACACTCATTGCAGTACCCTGGAGCGTGGCGTGGATATTCTCACTGGTAAGCTTTGTCAGGGGGTTTAGGGCATGAACACGACCGTTTACGACATCTCCGGCCTCATAGAAGGCATTGGAAACGACGTCCTATTGGCCTTCGTCTTCCTCAGCATACTCCTCATTGCCGCACTGAGGAACGGCTTACACGGTGCAACAATCATCGTCACGCTGCTACCGCTCGTGCTCGGGCTAGCCTTCTCCGGCTACCTTCCGCAGCCCCTTGCCTTTATCGCCCTCTTCATCGCCGGATTCCTGACATATTATGTGATTAGGGAAATTATAGGAGGCGGTTGGAGGTGAAAAAATGGGAATTTTAGATAAGGTGAAAGGCGCCGTGAAGGCCCTCCCAAAAAAACTCGACGAGCCGGC
>CAZAKL010000022.1:0-11052 GCA_964486025.1 uncultured archaeon | reverse complement strand
CTTACTATCAAAAGATTATAGAGGCGTTCATACGTGCCCACAATGAGCTCGTAGATGAATTCGGCGAAAGATTCGCACTTCTGGCACTCAGAGGCGGGATGGCAGCAAGGAACGCCGCTACCATCCCTGTGAAAGTGCGCGAAAAGGAGCGCTCCTTTGGAGCAGACTGGGAGAAACCCAAAATACGGACGTATATGGGTGTAATCCCTGATGTAGACCCGTTTATTGTCATACGTAATCTCCAACCCAGAGACAAGGCGAAAGCTGCGGGAATTATAGAGAGGCACCTGAGGAGCGCCGGAATCCCTCCCGCACTAATAGACATCCGTCCCGACGACGGAGTAGTGTCAGACAGAGACTACGAATCCATGGCACACTCCCTGCACAGGCTTAAACCATTGCTTGTATTCAGGGGCAAGGAACTCCTCAAAGAGTTGTGGAATGTACCAGAATTCAGAAGATATGAAGTAATGGAGGCTGAGAGATATTGGGATAAAATTGATGAGCTCGATAAACGCTGGTTTGGCAAAGTGCTCCGCCCCACCTCGAAAATGCTCGGCCTTCTCGCAATAGAAGACGAAGCAACGGCAAATAAGGTGTTGGCCTACTTAAAAAGGGCTCTTCAAGAAAGATTCCGCATAAACCACTCTACCAGAACAAGCAAAAAGCTATTTGACAGAGTGCTGGGCACGGTGACCGTAATAAAACGCTGGCGCGAAGAAGGGACATTGGATGAAAAACTAAGACACGACCAAGACCTAAAACTTGTAAACAACCTGCTAAAACATCCAAAACGCCTGTACCGCGCAATACTATTTGCAACGGCTAATGACAGAGAGGCAAAGGAAATGTACCACGTGTTAAAAAAAGCTCTAGACCTTAACAAAGTCCCTCCAGAATATAAAAAGAAAATACTGGCGGCGTTCGCCGTTGGCGTGTTGCGAGGGCGGGAACAGGTGGGCAAATACCTGCAGGAAGGCTTGGGCATGGAAAAGGCAGAAGACTACGGCTTCGCAAAGATACCGAAGGACATCGAAATAATACGAAAAAACAAGCTTCGCAAAAACGATAGCCGTAGTAATTAATTTTACGAAAAAGAGAGTGGGCGGCAGCGTCGGGCCCTTCCCAGGTCCGAGGGGACCCAGTACAAGGCCCATCGCTGGCGGGCTTAACTTCCGGGTTCGGAATGAGACCGGGTGTTTCCCCGCCGCTATGGCCGCCGACCCGTTACATCTATCGTATAAAAAGGGTTAAAAAGCTATCAGCGTTCCTGCACGAAGTCCTGGATAAGGTCCCTCACGACCTTTATGGCCTCAACTATCTCCTCTTCCCTGCGAACGCCCGCACATATGAGCTTACCGTTCTTGAAGAGAAGAATTGTTGCCTTGGGCTTTTTGACACGGATTATGGCGCCGGGGAACTGTTCCGGCTCGTATTCGACGTTATCAAGTGTCGCGGCGAGAGAATATAGGTCCACAGTCACGTCCAGAGATGCAGAAGCGACAATATTCTCTATACGGAAGGGCACCTTGTCAGGATCGGGGAACTTCAGGTGAGGCTGCGCCTCCTTGAGAATCTCGACCGTGCGCCGAATGGCCTGGCGTATCTGCTCCTCGTTCTTGTTTCCGGTGCATATGAGCTTACCGTTCTTGAAGACAAGCAGCGAAGATTTTGGCTCATCAATCTTCAGGATGGCGCCGGGGAACTGTTCCGGCTCGTATTCGACGTTATCAACCGTCAACGCGAGAGAAAAAAGGTCTATGTCAACATCAAGGGACGCAGAAGCGACGATATTCTCCACGTTGTACTTTATACCATCTTTCTCGGGCATGAACCTCAAGTATATTTAAATGCCCGTCAGGTTTAAAAATGGAGGATTACAACTTAACGAGGGCGGTCGCCGAGCCACCGCCGTGCCAGCTCATTCTGGGCCTTACACGTATTACCCAGACCTTCTCAGTTATATCGTCCATTAAAACGGCGAGACCGCGTGTGTGAGGGAGCGTGGAAAGGTGCTTATCAAGTGATTCACCGGCATAGGTGGGTTTGACGGCGGACAGTGCTTTAATATCCAAATAGCTGGTGATGCGATGGCCGATAATGATATCTGCCTGCGTGATAGCGTCGTCACTCATCCTGTCTATTCTCTGCGTTGCAAGAACGAGGGAAAGACCCGGTTGGCGGCCCACACGTATCCAGTCGGACAGAACATCCTTTGCGAGAGACTTTCGGTCCTTGGGCATGAAAAGGTGAGCCTCGTCAATAATCATCCACACGAGGGGCATCTCAGAGGTTGGTCTGCCCGTCTTCATCTGCTGAATCTCTTCAACTTTCCTGTACTTCATGCGCTCCTCGAATATTCGCTTCCCGAGAACTGCGACGACGATTTCGCGTATTGACTGGCCACCCAGCGCTGTTTTGAAAGTTGAAACGTCTATTATGTTCACCGTACCGGCCTTAGCGTACTCCACCATCCTGGGCGCATTCTTGTCGAAGAGCCCCCACTCCTTGGCGGCGGCAAGGCGCATGGCAACGGAGCGCTTTACATGTGGGGATGCGTCCATCTCGTTCACAATGCGTATGAGGTCATCCAGGTCGTAGTCCCCTATTTTCTCCTCTGCCTCGACGACTGCGCCGGCGAGAAGGGACCCTGCCTCGGAATCGAGGTCAAGGTTGAATAAGCCCAACCATTCCATAACACCCATCTCAGAGGGCCTAATGGCGAAGTAGCCGTCAGCGGGAATGCCGTGCTCAAGGTAGAACGGAAGGGCAGACTTCGGGACGAGAACGTTTACATCAAAACCCTTGGGCTCAAGCCCCCACTTCTGCAGGAGCTCTGCCTGGTCTCTGTTGGGCACCTTCATCGTCCAGAAGATGCCGACGGTGTCAATGACTATAACTGCGGTTCTGCTCTTCACAGAGTAAGGGAGAGAAGCAAGCTCCTCGACGAGAACACCGAGGGTGTAGGACTTTCCATAGCCGCGCTTTCCGAGAACGAGCATGACGTGGGAAGTTGCCAAGTCCAGCAACACTTTTCTGCCCAGAACGGGGTTGTCCCCCTTGCTCAACACCACGCGGCCGAGAAAGCCAGTTCCGCGCGTGCCGAACTCCCTTATGACTGAAGGCTTCCGGCCGACAACAACCATATCGCTGGATACAAAGGTGAAGCCCTCCACGGATAGAATACGGATTGGAGTTTAATAATCATAACTGGCGATATGCGACTAACAAAGCATAACTACTGGTTGAAGACTGGCAGTGAGCATAGCAATCCCAAATGAAATGGGGGAAAAAGAGAAAGGGGGCGAGGGAGGCGCGTTATTTGGGGGCGGAGGTGGATCCCGACGGGCGAACTACGGCGCCAGCGTGTAGTAGACCTTCCGGCCCTTTCGGACCTTTCTGAGGATTCCCTGCTTGTACAGGGCATTTAATCGGGCTGATGCAGCGTTGAGACCCTTGTAACCAAGGGCCTCCCTGACATCCGCAGCTGTCACAGCGCCACGCTCATGTATCAGGGCGATGATTCGCTCGTCCGGCTCCGACAGGCCAAGGCCCTCCTGGGGGGCGGGGGCGGATGGGGAGGAGGACCGCAGCTCGTTCAGCGCGTCGCGAATCTCCCGGAGGAGCGCGTTGGTGCGCCTCCTCTCCTCGAGGAGAGCGGCTATGAGCGTGGCGAGTACCACAGGGTCATTGGAACGTTGTACCAGGAGCTCAAGGTTCATGACATCATCTTCCTCAAGCCCCGGCAGCAAGGCTTTTATAGACGCGAGCATTGTTTGTATGTCGGTGCGCTGATGTTCCTGTTCGCCCGCCACGTATCATGATTGTATCATGACATATTTAAGTATTGTCATGGAAGAATCATGATGCAATATTTTTTCGGTTAAAAAATTAGATGTATGTGATTTCGAAGGGCCTGTCTAGAATGACCTCGAGAGCACGCTTGACATCGGGGAAGGGAAATGACAGGTAACGGATTTCCTTGCGGGGAACGACGATACGATAAACCACACCGTCCGGTTTGAAGAGCTTGTTGACGCCCACGACACGGACATTCCCGAAGAGGTCCTGCACAGTCTTCTTCAGGTCAACATCTATCTCCACTATGCGAATGGGCTTGCCGACTGCCTGTCTGAACGCACGGAGCACCTTACCGTTTTTGCCTATAAGTCGCCCAATTTCACCACGCACAAGTATGAGTATGAACGAGTTCATGTCGTATGCCTTGACAAACTCCACCGTGTCCCCTATTCGGTACTTGCTGTCCATGTCGTAAAGGATTCGCGAGATTCGAATGTCCAGCTCGCTTATTATGCCTTTCTTAAGCTTCTCCTCGTCCGCGGGGCAGAGATAATCAGTTCTTTGGCAGACCTCACATATGGGGGCACGGACCATCCTAATCACCACCTACCAGTAAAAAGGGAAACGAAGCAAAAATAAAGGGAGACGGATTAGAAAAAGATCATTCCTTTGCGAGGACGATATCGATTGCAGAAACCTTGGAAACGCCCTTCTCGCCCTCGAGCTCCTCAGTAGATATCTCGATGTTCTTGACCTTCACCTCTGGAAGGAAGCGGTTCCTGACGACCTCTGCAACGTCCACCGCCTTGGAAATCGCCCTACCGCGTGCCTTGATGTGGACCTCCTTTGCACCCTGGTTGAACTGCGTCACAACAGCAAGGACGTAGTTCATGACGCCCTTCTTGCCCACGTAGACCTCGTTCTCTGATGCCATGGTATTCACCTCCCAAAAATATTAGCATAAAGGGTTAAAAAGCGTCTCATTTTCTCCCTGCACGGTACTCCTCAATGAGCTTCGCTATCTTCTCGGCGAGGTCCTCTTCTCGCTCTTCTTCCGTTTGCGGAACCACTGCAGCGGACTCGGTTACGTATACTGCGTCTTTCCCATTCTGACGCGGAACAACACGATACTCGCCCTTCGCAATGCGCTCAAGGATCTCCTCTAACTTTCTTAGCCGCTTCTGGTATTGGGACGCCCTCCGCTTCGCTTCGTCCCTCTGCATGCGCATTTTTTCCATCTCTTCATCCTTGAAAACAATTCTCTTTCTTTTCCTCAGCCGCTCAACCTCTGCCTCCAGCTCGGAAACGCGCTTTCTCAATTCCCTTACTATCTGTTCCTTCTCCCTGAGCTCAGCACGCAGCTCTGCAATAATCTTCAGGAGCTCCGAAACGTCATGCCTTTGCCTATGCACGGCTCTTGGTTTCTCCGCAACGACCGCCTTGTCCCTCTCGTCAAACTCCCTCGCCGCCCGGTCCATCGATTGACCAAAGACAACGGCCCTCTTAACGAATTCTTCCTTCTCCCTGTTCGAGCCAACACGTTTCTCCACTTGGCGGAATTTGGGCGCGTAGGATTGGTATGCGAGGAAGGCTGCGGCGAGTGCATCCCTCTGGTGGTCGTCCTCCGGACCAGAATATCGATACGAGAATCGCCTTGCGATTTCTTCTTTCGTCTGAACGGAGATGTCCTCCTTCGGGGACCAGACTCGGGCTCCAAACTGGGCAGCGATTTTCTGAACGCGGGAAGGAACCGACGACTTATCCGTGGCAATAATGATTGGTGTGCCGTAACGGCGAATTGTTTCAAAAATCCACGAATCATCGGCGCCCCTCTTAGAAGAAAGATGGAGAAGGTTGCCCCGCAGGTCAAGGACCGCGAGGCCCACCGTCGTTCCTGGGTCTATCCCCACTATCACGTTTCGGACTCAGATCACCCCATCCAGGTTATGATTCTGTAGAGGATCTGTGGGAACTGCTGCGGGTCGTAGTTCAGCCAGACGACCTTGTACCCCAGTGGACCCTCGCCGACGATGATGGCGTAGTATGTGTCCACAACGTTGTCCCCGCTCATAACCTGGAACTTAGCAACTGGGCGACCCGTGTTCTCTGGACGGACGTTATCGAGCACGGTAACCCGGGAGATTCTGTCATCCACCGACGGGTAATATGGGTTCTGCGGGTTTGGGGAGATTGGGCTGTCCGGCTCAAGGAAACGGATACGTACGTTGCTGATTGTCTTCGTCTGGCAGAAGCTACCCGTGGGGGATATGCAGCGGACGGGGATGTACTTGCCAAGGTCCTCTTTGATACCTCCACCCCAGCCGGTGCAGATTTGCTGACCGCTCGTTGCACCGGAAAGCAGCTCGTTGGCAGGGTAGCACGTACCGGAGTCGCGAACGACGATGAGTTTTCCGCCGCCCCTGAGATACGTCACCAGTTCGTCGCGCTGGCTCAGTGTTAGGAGCTTGTTGCGAATCTGGTACAGAATCACGATATCGTAGTTGGCCAGCTGATCCGCAGAGATGGGGAACTCAGGATCCAGCTCCGTGGTGTACGGGATTGCGGATATCTGGAGATAACCGCCACTACCAGTCTGGAGGACGTTCTGGAGCTCCTTGATCTGCGGTGCTTCAGGGTCGTCGGTAAGTATAAGCACGTCGTACGTCTTCGTGCCGAATATGCTCAGAGGAATTACGCCCATACGGACGGCGACGAAACCACCGAGGATTAACAGCAGGACAAGAGGTAGCAAGCCTTCCAGATATTTTGAATACTTTGGCTTCTGATCCTGCTGCATAGCGGCAGCGGCAAGGGCCGCCATGAGCGCAGAGTCATCTCCTCCGCCGCCCTGTTGAGGACTATTACCACCGTACATGATAAACACCCGAAATAAAATGAATTCAGGTATTTAAATTTAACTACTAGCCCAGTTGCAGAGGTTCGGGATGAGCAGGGCAACGGACGCGTACGGCGGAACGGTTCCCGAGCTCACTTCCCTATCCACCAATTTCCACAGCTCCTCGGGCGGGAACGCCATGTAGATCATACGGTAGCCCGTGCGAATAATTGCGGGATACGGTGCCTTCAACCCGTAAACGGGGGAAACTCTGTCTATCGTCGCAACCGTCGTGTGGGGCCCCAGAGCCGAGTACCTGAGATCCCCGACAACCGCAAAGTTCAGGGGAAAAGGAGCTGAGCTGGGGAGACCGGCGGTAAGCACGTCATCTTTAAAGGAAATAATCCCTGCAACCGTGCAGTTCTCATCGCTGCAGTAGTTTCCGTAGTATTTCAGCCCGAGGAATCTCGTTCCGAAGAGAATCGGGCGGCCAAACTCATCCACGCGATCCCAGGAGTTCTTCACCACCTCGACCGGAGCATTCATATCCTCGTTGTACTCCTCGACGGTCAGCACCTCATCTGGACGAGATGGCTCCACACCAACATCCCCTATGATGAGAATCTTTCCGCCCTTCGCTGCGAAGTCCCAGAGCATGCTCATCTGTTCAGGCGTGAGCTCCCTTGCCTTTTCCACAATCACGACATCGTAGTTTTCCAGATTACCCGCCGAAACGGTGTCTATACGGTCTACAACCGGATATAGCCGGCACTTATCCTCGATTATCCGCGCAAGCAGCTTCGGATCGCCCATGCCAGAATCGCCGTGGAGAATGAGTATGGACGGGTAGCTCCTGCCGTAAATGGTTGAAACAATTATCCGGTACCCGTCGCACCAATACGGCACCTGTGAGCAATGAATCATGCCAAACTTCGTGGCAAGGAACAGTGCAACAAAGAGGAGAAGCGTAATGGAGATAGCATGAATGATTATCTGCTGTGTCGGGTTCTTTGCAATCTGACCACGCATGAAAAGAAGAAGAAAAGGATATTTTTATTGATTCACCCAGCCCAATGGCTGCACAACCCCCACGTATAAAAGCATCATGCCTCAATTGGGAATATGGCGAAGAAGGCAAAGATCGAGACCCCGCCAAGTATGCTCGGCATCATGCGCTTTGACGTGGATACGACGAGGATCCGCCTCACGCCGCAGGCAGTCCTCGGCATCATCCTCGGATTCGTAGCGCTAATACTTATACTGTCCTACACCGTTCCGCTCCAGTAGGCGGTAAAATGGAGCCTGTGGCGTTGATACTGGCAGGGGGCAAGGGCACACGCCTCTGGCCACTCAGCCGAACGTATTTCCCGAAGCCTTTCATAAAGATTCACCGAGCGAAACGTTCCCTCTTTCAGGACACGGTTCTCCGCGCGCTGAAGTTCACCGAGCCAGAGCGAATATACGTAGTTGTAAACGAGCAGCACGCTCCGCTAGTAAAAAGACAGATTTCGGAGCTCCAGATTGACATCCCGGAAAAAAACATATTAAGAGAGCCAATACCGCGGGACACGCTGCCTGCCGTGCTGTACGCACTCATGGAGATTCCCGGTGACCCCCCTATCGTTATGATGCCCGCAGACCAGTACATCCGCGAGGTAGACCGGCTGGCAGCGGCGGTGAAAAAGGCCTTGAGGCACGTGGACAAATACATCATCGCAATAGGCGTCAAACCAACAGAGCCCGACACGGGATACGGCTACATGAAAATGGGTGAGGAGGTCGGGGACGGCATATACCGCCTCGTCGAATTCAAAGAGAAGCCAGACAGGGAAACTGCGGAAAAGTACGTGGAAGAGGGATATCTTTGGAATACGTTCATACACATCTTCCGCAAGTCTGTTATGCTAGGAGAGATAAAGAAGTATGCCGAAGGGATGTACCGTGTGTTCGAGAAGTACAGGAACGAGCCGAAAACAGCGTATTCGATAGTGGGCCCAACATCGCTATCCGATACGGTACTGGAAAAGACAGACAAGAATGCGGTAATCCCAGTAACGCTCACGTGGAGCGACATGGGTTCCTTTGACCGTCTCCACAAGCTCGCGGAGAAAGATGAGAACGGCAATGCGTACAACGTAAACTTCATAGGCGTCGACGCAAAGAACAACTACGTCCAGGTAAGCGAAGATAAAACAGTCGCCATCATCGGTCTGAACAGCACATTCGTTATAGACACCGGCGATGCGCTTGTCGTGGGGAGGGCAGACCACGCACAGGATGTAAAGACTGCATTCAAGCTCCTCGAGCGGAACGGGGGTCCCACTGACTACCACATGACAATACCACAGGAATGGGGCGAAATCACGCACGTCGCAGGCAACGAGAACTATTCTGTAGCGCATATAACAGTAGGTGTTGGCAAAACGGCAAAACTATCCCTTCCATCAAGCACAAAGCTCATGTTGGTAAACGGGAACGTGCGCATAGGGGACACAGTCCTCTCGCCGGGCGACATCATGGAAGCGTCCGGGCAAATAGACATCGAAAATATTGGCAACGTACCTGCCGAGCTTATACGTATAAGAATCCGCCGCGCAAAGGAAAACCCGTACCTAGAAATATTAAAAGAGTTAGAGGGCTAGACGCCCTCAGTCGAAGTCCATATCGCTGCCCTCGTTCTCATTCTCCTTGGACTTCTTGGTTGCAGCGATTATGTCGTCAATCTTCAGTATCAGACGCGCTGCCTCGCTGGCGGACATTATTGCCTGCTTCTTAACCTTCACTGGCTCGAGAACGTTCTTCTCCTTCATGTTAGCAATGTCTGCAGCGAAGACGTCAACACCGTAATACTTGCCGTCCTTCTCCTTGGCGTGCTTGGAGCGCAGGCGGACAACCGTGTCGATTGGGTCCATACCCGCTGTCTCTGCAAGGGTTCTCGGGATAATCTCGAGGGCATCTGCGAAGGCCTCAATTGCGAGCTGCTCCTTGCCACCAACGGTCTGCGCATAGTCCCTGAGGCGGATGGCAAGCTCCATCTCCGGTGCGCCACCGCCCGCGACGACCCTGCCACTCTCTATGGCAGACGCCACCGCACCTATGGCGTCCTTGAGCGCGCGCTCTGCCTCGTCGACGACGTGCTCAGCACCGCCGCGGACGAGAATCGTCACTGCCTTGGGATTCTTGCACCCCTCGACGAAAATCATGCTCTCGCCGGATATCTTGCGCTCCTCGACCAGCTCTGCCTCGCCGAGGTCCTCTGGGCTGAGGTCCTCAACGCGAGTAACAATCTTCGCACCCGTCGCACGGGCAAGCTTCTCCATATCGCTCTTCTTGACGCGGCGGACTGCCAGGATGCCTGCCTTCGCGAGGTAGTGCTGCGCAAGGTCGTCAATGCCCTTCTGCACGAAGACAACGTTTGCCCCGGACGCCTTTATCTTGTCCACCAGCTCCTTGAGCATCATCTCCTCCTGCTCGATAAATGCCTGGAGCTGCTCGGGGGACGTGATGTTTATCTTTGCATCGGTTTCGGTCTCCTTCACCTCGAGTGCGCTGTTTATGAGGGCAATCTTTGCATTCTCAACACGCTTGGGCATCTGCGGGTGAACGCGCTCCTTGTCTATGACGATACCACGGATTAGCTCCGTGTCCTCCATGGAGCCGCCCTGCTTCTTCTCAATCTTTATCTGATCGGTGTCAATCACAATCTTGCCGTCGTATTCCTCTGCAACCATCTTGATGGCATCAACGACCATTTTGGCAAGCTTCTCGCGAGAGTCCGTAATCTTGGACGTCATGGATGTCATGGCAATCTTCTTGAGTATCTCATCGTCGTTGATGTTAACCTTGTCGCCAATCTCGTCGAGGAGCTCCACAGCCTTCTCCGCGGCCATGCGGTAACCCTTTATGATGATGCTCGGGTGGATCTCCTGGTCGAGAAGGCGCTCTGCATTGCCAAGAAGCTCGCCTGCGAGGACAGTTGCAGTTGTCGTACCATCGCCGGCCTCCTCGTCCTGCGCCTTGGCAACCTCGACCATAATCTTGCCGGCAGGGTGCTCAATGCTCATTTCCTGAAGAATCGTGGCGCCGTCGTTCGTAATCGTAATGTCACCAAGCTCGTCAACAAGCATCTTGTCCATGCCCTTTGGACCGAGGGTCGTCCTGACCACATTTGCGACTGCGCGGGCAACCAGGATGTTCAATCGCTGAGCGTCACGACCCACAACACGCTGAGCCCCCTCGCCCAGGAAGACAACCGGCTGCTTCTGTATGTCTACCATTTTATCACCTCCCACAAATTATGATGGACATACGCTCATACAAATGCATGTCCAGCAAAGTTTTTAAGCCGAGTGATGAAGGGTTAAAAATCACCGGCGCGTTTTGCAATCATGTTTGCCTTCGAATGGTCTGGAAAC
>CAZAKL010000021.1:0-12008 GCA_964486025.1 uncultured archaeon | reverse complement strand
GAGGGAGCGCCGGGGCTGGGATTCGAACCCAGGCGGGGTTGCCCCCATCGGATCTCGAGTCCGACGCCTTAACCACTCGGCCACCCCGGCACACACCACCAGAACCTGCGCAGCAAAGGTAATGGGGTGTAAACCGTTTAAAACAGAAGGACCAGTTTTTCAGCGTGCCAGAGATAAGCATAATATTCGCTGCATACCGCGAGCCGGGGACAATCTTTGATAACATGGAAAAAATAGCGAGAGAATCTGACGACGTGGAGTTTATCATAAGTGCAGATGAGTGGAAAGAGAATGACATAAAACGCGCCAAAGCGCTGGCAAAAAAGTATCCTCTCACACTCTTACACCACGAAAAACGCATAGGAAAGGTGAACGGGCTCAACGAGGCGATTGCGCATAGCAAAGGCAAAATAATGGTGTTTCTGGACAACGACGTGGAAATTACTGGGGCATTCATACCAGGCATTATAAAAGCAATGCAAAGAGG
Source organism: uncultured archaeon (assembly GCA_964486025.1). GTDB lineage: Archaea > Iainarchaeota > Iainarchaeia > JAADDC01 > JAADDC01 > SZUA-1452. The sequence continues at coordinate 11,521 of CAZAKL010000021.1, read as the reverse complement.
TGACGTGGGACAGGGCATAATCCACGCGCGAGGAAACGGCGTAATAGCCAGTGGGGTGAAAATGGACTACCTTGGAATCAACGCAACAATTGCTGTGGAAGAGATGACTGGAATCGGGTTCGGCGTGAACGGCGCATGCACAATAGCGAAGAGAGAAGTCGTGGAAAAGATTGGGGGATTTCGCCACGTAATTACGGAGGACTCGGATTTTGGAGCGAGAGCCAGTGCCGCGGGGTTCCAGCCGGTGCTGGCAAGAGATGTTCACGTAACCACCGACGCCCCTGATAACTATGTAAAATGGTTCCGGCAGCGAGCGCGATGGGGCGTCGGAACGATACAAATGGGCCTGCTAAACAGGAAGTACCATGAGAAACACGCTGTGGAAACAGTTGCTCAGTCACTCACCGCGGTTCCATTCATCCTGCCATTCATCATACAGATGGTTGCTCCTGGCCCAATCTGGGCGAAAATTGGGTACTGGATCGCTGCAGCATTCGGCGCAGTAAATCCCGTAGCGCCCCTCGCAGCGGCGGCTCTCTACGTGATTCTGGAAGTCGCAAACCCCTTCGTTGCGCTGGCAAACCTTATACTCCTCGGACTCTGGACATGGCATTGGAAGAATGAGCTGAAATTCAATGAAATCACCGCAAGGGACGTAATCATATACGGGACTGTATACGGCCCCATCTGGCTGGCTGTGCTCATTGGTGCGGCGATATATGTCCTCGCAAAAGGCCCAAGAATAAAAAAGTTCATGGGATGGGAGGCGTAACGTTAAAAACGCTTCTGAGCGGGGCTTTTAACCCCTTTCCTCAATTCTGAAAACATGCCAAAGCGGGTGAAGATTATAGCAACGATAGGCCCGGCATCTGCAGAACCTGAGACGATGAAGAGAATGCTAGAGGCAGGAATGGACGCAATGCGCATAAACATGAGTCACGGTGACTACAATGAGCACCAGAAGAAGATTGATATTTGGAGGAAAATTGCGCCGGACAAGCCCATAATTCTGGACCTAACGGGGCCTTCGATTCGCCTCAGCGTAGAAGAAACTATTTCGGCAAAAGAGGGGGACAAAATAACCATTGGGAAGGACATAATGCTGAACAGGGACATCGCCTCCGCCCTCGTACCCGGTGACGTTATCCTCATCGATGACGGGAAGGTGCAGCTCGAAGTGGACGAGATACGTGGGAAGGAGATTGAAACCACGGTGGTGGTCGGTGGTGAAATAAAGGACGGGAAGAGCGTCAATATCCCGGGCGCGGATATCGATTACGACCTGCCAACGGAGAAGGACAAGAGGGATATGCTCTGGGGAATAAAAAATGACGTCGAAATATTCTTTGCGAGCTTCGTGAGCAAGGCAAAGGACATCGAGTCCGTGAAGAACTTCCTTGCAGAGCATGGGTCCGATGCTTGGGTATTTGCGAAAATTGAATCCCGCATGGGTGTCGAGAACGCAAGGGAAATACTCAAAGTGGCAGACGGCATCGTTGTGGCCCGTGGCGACCTTGGTGTAGAAATTCCCGTAGAGCGCGTGCCCGCCATCCAGAAGAAACTCATAGATATGGCAAGGGACGTCGGAAAGCCCGTGGTTGTCGCTACACAGATGCTTTCCAGCATGGTGGAAAGGCCGTACCCAACAAGAGCAGAGGTCTCAGACGTGGCAAACGCCGTAATCGACGGTGCTTCTGCACTGATGGTATCCAACGAGACTACCGTCGGAAAATATCCTGTAAAGGTGGTTGAGACCCTGACACGCATAATACTGGCAAACCAGGATGACGTGTACGCGAGAGAAGATATAGAGTACGAAGATGACGCAGACGCAGTTGCGCTCTCCGCAATAAAGCTCGTTGAGAGAATGAACGCTCAATTTATCATCACACCCACGAGCACAGGGCGTTCTCCGCGTAAGATTGCACGCTTCCGCCCAAAGGCGAAGATTCTCGCAGTATCTGATAACCTCCGGCTCCTTAGAAAGCTCCAGATACTTTACGGCGTGGAAACAAGGCTCAGCGACGACCCCATGTCTTTCACTACATTCATGAACATAGTGGACGCGTTAAAGTCAGATAAACGCGTGGAAAAAGGGAACGCAGTAGTCGGCGTAAACGTGGCAAGGGATGGCGGAACACACACAATACGCGTCACAAGGGCATGAGATGGAGGGCATGGACAGCACGGTTAATGGCTGAAAAGCCGTGGACCAGCGGGTTGGACAGATGGCCCTTCGGCACAACCTCCCCCTTCTTTATCCTCCCAAGAACGCAATCCATGTCGTCGCAGTAGTGCATGAACGTGTACGCGTTTCCCACCTCCCAAGGGGTGTGCGCATCAGATGAGCCAAGCATGGGGGCATTCTTAGATATGGCAAAGGCCACAGCCATCTCATACGGCTTCCAAGAAACGTAACGGGCGTTAAGCACCTCTACTGCAAATTTTTTGCGAGTTTTCAGCTCGTAGTTGAGAAGCAGCGCCGTTTTCCTGCGGAAAGTATCAAAGGGGTGGGGAATGACAACCAATCCGCCCTGCTCCCGTATGCGGTCTATCGTCTCCTCAGGGGAAAGGCCCGAAGGAATTTCCTCACTCAGCCCGAGCCCTATTATCTCCCCGTGGGTAGTCATGATTTCTTCCCCAGGAATAACGACGATATCGTCGCTCTCGACGACTGTAAGGCGGTTGTGGTCCGTAATGGCAACCGCTCCGAGTTTTCGCTTGATGGCAACCCGGAGAAGCGTTTCGGGGGACATCATCCCGTCGGGAGAATACCACGTATGCGTATGCAGGTCAGCCCTCACGTAGATATTTTGTTGCAGGGATTTAAATAAGCCATTTAAAGCCAACGCCCCAGAAGAATTACTGCACCCAGCCATGGTCGGGGTAGTGTAGCCTGGTTAGCACACGGGACTGTGGATCCCGTAGCCCGGGTTCAAATCCCGGCCCCGACCCTCCCATTTCTCCCGTCCTTTCCCCGTCGGGCTGAGCAGTGACGTCCGACCGGCAGGCGGGGAACAGCGCCGGTAGACCGGCAGGGGTGAGTTGTGAGCCCCTGTCCCTCCGCCGGCGCACATTTATACAACCAACACTTATTCTATTCGTGGAGGAGTGGGGCATCCGAAAGACAAAGAAATTTATCGCAAAGGTGCTGGACGATGCCGACAGCGCGTGGCACATATCAAAGGTCCGGAGAATGATAGGAACCAACCGCCACATCATCTACCTGACCCCTAAAGAGGGTGCCGCACACAAGTCGCTTATGGACGCCATAGAAACGATTGCCGCACTTCAAGAGGCTTACGCCCGCAAGTTCGCGGACGTAAATGCAAGGGAAAGGCCCTCGCCGGTGGTTGCAAGCTTCTTGCTGGGATTCTATGAGCTCCTACCAGAATACCCCTTCCGCCTGAACACGTTCTTGCCCCATTGGGACTTTCCATACCTCTCTGCAGTGCACAAAAACAGGGTTTCGGAATCAAAGCAGGCAAAAGCGATGAGCAGCAAAACGGGCTTTCTACGCGTTGGAAATTATATGCTCCCCGTGCACTGGTGGCGAAAGTCTGACGCAAAGGTGGCGCAGGCATTGGAAGCAACAGCCCATAGACACAACATTCCACCCCACGCGCTGACGGGCAACGTGGACGAGGCTGCGGCAGTTGCGGCACTGCTAAAGGAGAACAAGGATTGGAAGGTTGCAAGAAATGTCATCGTTACCGTTCCATCCCCGAGAAAAGACAGGGCTGCCAGAAATATGGGCCCAACAATAACGGAGCTGGATTTATTGGCAGTGGAACGAAACGGAAAAAACCTGCACATCGGTGAGGTAAAGGGCGTGGGGCCCGAAACAAAATGGCAATGGGACAGGATTGTCGTACGGAAAGCAATTACACTCACCCCTGCCCTGGAGCTGTTCCTTCAAAAAATGGGGGTCCATGCGCATCGGCTCCGGCCGCACTTCATTGTAGTCAGTAACCGAGAGCATACATCGACAGAACTTGCAAACCGGGCCCTTATAACGCTAAAACCGTCTCAACCAGATAGGCGGAGCGTATTCCAGCGATTGGAAGCGCACGCTGTCTGGCCGTCGCTAAACACGCTCCTTATACGCAGCTTTAGGGAACCCCTGTGGTGAGCCCATGGCAACGGTAAAAGACGTTACGGAGGCGGTGGAACGCATCGCAAACGTATCTGAAAGGTACAACTGGACACCTGCAAGGGTTACACATGTGGCCAAACAGGCATACTCCATAACATTCCTTCGGTACGATGGAGATGAGCCGCTACCCGACGCAATACGGGCAATATCCGACATCCAGCACGAGATAAACAAAAGAGGTTGGGAAAACGACCCGCTCGTACTCGTATTCCCCATTGGTATGTACAGAATAAACGTTTTCGCACCTCTGTGGGCAAAGCTCGGTAGGAGACGCGTGACAGAAATCCGGGGAATCCCCGTGCGCAGGTACTCAAAAGCAGACAAAAGAATAGTCGAAGTGCTGGAGCGTGAACTCAAAGGGGAAGAAGGGGTTATCTCGAACACCGTTCAGGAAACGCTGGCTGCGTACGCATGGAAGCTCGCAAAGAACATACAGCACGTGGCGAGAAACGTGGAAATCACCGTCCCCACACCGTATCCCGACCCCATCCGAACAAGGGTGCGCGCCCTAAGGGACTACGGGATTACTATCGTCGAGATAGATGCGCTGGGACTGAGGAAAAACCGCGTAGTGGCGATGGAGGCAAAGGCAGCATCCGGGGGTAAACGAAGGTGGGAAAACATCGTACGGAGAAAGATGGGGACGTACAAGGCAATCCCCCGATATTTGGGAAGAACTGTAACCGCAGACTTCGTAGTCACGAGCAACAACGCCAACGTCGCAGTTCAATACGCACGCAAAACAAGGAGAGAAGTGAAAAAACTGCGCCCATTCGCAGGCGGGTCCGTTATAGCAGCGTGGGCGAGAAACGCAGTTCGGTGGAGGGAGATTGAGTGATAGTCAAGAGGAATCCGCGCAACATCGTCATAGTTACCCCCCTGCTTGTTTTCAAGTACAGGCGCGACTGGAATCTAAGAAAAATATTCTGGGAGTTTGCCCTCACCTGGAAAGCTTTTCTACACGGCATATCAGACATTCCAATTCTTGTTGGACCAGTACTCATCAGGAAAACAACGCACGGGACAATACTAGCAAAATCAAAACTTAAACCCAGTTTAGATTTTCTCGTAGAGGCTGCAGCAACACTTTCCCGGGCAGGTATAGAACACAAGGAACTGAGACACCCCCAGTACCACGTGATTGTGCAGAAAAATGGAGTAAAGATACTGGACTTTGAGAGGGGAAAACTAACGAAGATGCCCAGAAACCTATCGCGAGTAACAGTATGGCTCCTGGAGAGAGGGGTAGACCCCGAAGAGCTCGAAAAAAGAATAAGGAAGCTCGAAGGCGTTCCCGAAAAAGACATGAAAGGCGCCCTCAAATCTATTCAGTTCCACCGAGAGAAGAGATTATCTCGCCCGCAAGGTCTTCAAGGGCTTCAATCTTAAGAGGATTCTTCTGACTGAAGGACAGGACCTTTTTTACATCCACCCCATTAAGAAGCTGGCGGAGCTTCTGCTCGGACGATGACCAGCCGTGCGCCTCGATTACGTATATTGCCTTTCCATCCAGCAACCCCTTGTCCATGGAGGTCTGGATGAAATACTTTACCGGCGGGAATACATCGGCATCGTACGTCGGGTACGCTATGATGATAACGTCGGCTCCCAGCACAAATGTCAGTGCGTATGACCAGTCCTCGCGGGAAAGGTCCAGTGCATCGACCTCCACACCCTCCGCTTCGAGAAGCTGCACAAGGGTGTCAACTGCATTGTAGACGGAACCGTACATGGAACCGTAGAGAATAAGAACTCGCCCCTCCTTGTGACCGGAACTCCAGTCGGCATAGAGCTCAAGTATCTGAACTAAAGAATCTCCAGAATATGCGATTCCGTGTCCAGGGGCTACGATTTTGGGCTTAAGAGCCTTAACCTTTGAAACGGCAGAATTCACGAACTTGGCGTACTTCGAAAGAACCGTTACGTAGTAACGACGGGCCTCCAGAAGATAAACATCCCAATCCTCGGCATTTAAGTTTGGATACGCTCCGTACGCCCCGAAAAGGTCACAAGTAAAGACAACCTCGTCCTCGAGAACATAGGTAATCATGGTTTCCGGCCAGTGCGCCCACGGCGTAGATATGAACTTCAGTACCACATCGCCCAGGGACATCTCGTCGCCGTCATCGACGGGAATCACGGTACCCGGCAAGTCAAAGAGGCTTGCACCGGTCCGAGAGACAATAACCTTCGCATTGGGAAGATGCTCCAAGAGCATAGGAAGGGAAGATGAATGGTCTGGCTCCATGTGATTAACAACAACGTACTCTACAGACTCGGGGTCAACAACTTCCCCCAGTTTTTCTAGGTACACGTCAAAGAAGCTCTCGTGAACGGTATCAATGATGGCTGCACCCTCCGAGCCAACAACAACGTAAGAGTTGTAGTTAACGCCGTCATCCAACGGCCAGAGAGACTCGAAGAGGTCAGTTTCGTTGTCAACCACAGGAATCGCAAACACGTGGTCACTCAGTCTGACAGCCATGCAAAGAAAGGGGCTGAAGCGTATTTTAATCCTTGTAGAATACGATGGCCGCGTAATCCACTACACTATCATAGTCCCCGCTCGCCTCGCCGCTGTTACCAAAGGCAAGCAGCGCTCCCTTTGCCCCCAGTCGCTTTGCATACTCCATAGCAGCCATGATTGGCCCCACACCGCAGGCTGACACGTCATTGCTGATAACATAATCGTAGAAACCCTGCACATCAAGGGCAAGAATGTACTCGATTGCCCGCATGTCCTTCTCCCGCCCGACGTCCGCAGGAACGTAGTGGGAGAAGTCGGAGGACGCTATGAAGAGCGTGCCGGGAGGGAGGGAAACAGCAAGGTCCTGAGCAGCATCCGGTGCCTGATAGAACATGGTAACCGGGACGAAGGAAAAAGACTTGTATATACGCTGGAGGAAAGGCAGCTGAACCTCCACAGAGTGCTCGTAGTGATGTGCATCCGTATCCGCCACTGCAAAGGAAGAGCGGTCAAGTATATACTCTACTCCGTCCACATCGACAGGTACATCCCCGAGGGGCGTTTCCCAGACGCCCTCAGGCCATACGGAAACAGCAGCACCGTAGCCCGTGTGGTTCGGACCCGCAATGACTATGTGCTCAGGGGAAATGGTGGATAGCGCCTTGTACGCATGGGCGGCAATTGGACCGGAGTATACATAGCCCGCGTGGGGAACAACGGCCGCAACGTACTCCCTCTTTGGATAGTCTGGAACAGCAGACAAAAACGAGTCAACCATCTCCGCAAGGGCGTCAGGAGAAGAAGGGTAGAAGAGCCCGGCAACGGCCGGGAAGCGTCTCAACGCCGACCACCCTCGAACTCCTCAAGCGGGACGTTGAATTCCTCGGGGGACTTAATGATGCCCCTGTTGAGGAGGTATTCCCGCGCGAGAAGCCAGTAGATGAGGGCGATGGCCTTCTTCCCGCGATTGTTGCCGGGGATAACGATGTCTATGTTCTGGGTGGTGTTGTTTGTGTTGCAGATGGCTACAACGGGAATCCTCACCTTTGCCGCCTCGCTGATTGCCTCACGGTCAGCTATGGGGTCAGAAACGACAACTACAGACGGCTCGATAAACTCCTTCGCCTCCGGGTTCGTAAGAGTTCCTGGGACGAAACGCCCGACAATCGCCTTTGCGCCGATAACCTCTGCGAACTTCTTGGCCGCGTTCTGTGCGTACTTTCTGCGAGCAACGACGAGTATATCCGCCGGTTCGTAGTGTGCAAGGAATTTCGCTGCCATGCGAATCTTGTAGTCAATCTTCTGTATATCAATAAGGTTCAGACGGTCCGGACGGGTCTTGAATATATACTTGCGCATGAAACCCGTTCGAAATATCGTTCCGATGTGTATGCCTGCGGAGAGATACTGCTCAACGGGAACGAGCAGACCTTCTGCCTTCGCCTTCTTCGTCCTTGCCTTCTCAGCCACACAAACACCTCCTGCTGGGCACTGGGCGAACGCCCGCGATGCCCCTCGCTACGAAGGGAGAGGGAATGATTAAAAACGAAGCGTTCGACTACGCGGTCCCCTGACGAGCAACGGGCGCGAAGGCCGCTCGGGATGACCCGCGATACCAGCTCACAGCACATGAAATGGGCACAGAAGTGGGGCCGCCGGGATTCGAACCCGGGATCTCAGGCACCCCAAGCCTGAATGCTAGGCCAGGCTACACCACGGCCCCACACCATTTCATGGTGGCCGACGGTGAGTGGGGTACTCCGCTTCGCTCCGACCCCACGCCCCATCGGTTGTGTAAGGAGCACCACGGCCCCTTGCCTGACTGCGTTGAACAAGGAAAATAAAATAGGAGAGAAAATAAAAAGGTGGTCAGTGCTTTGTCCTGACCGTCGTGTAGGGTAGAATCTCCTCGAAGTAGTTCTCCGAGGTGAAAAGCGTCATCCTGCAGCAGTAGCGCTTGATGCCCAGGTCCTCGAAGACCTTCTCTGGATCCTCTCCCTTTGCGACGCGCTCCTTGAACTCCCTGTATATGCGTCCGCCGATGGGCTTGCCACAGGTGAAACAGCGAACGGGGGGAAGCATGGCTTTCACCTGTAGGACGTCTGCTTCTTCGCGCGAGCCTTCCTGCCCAGGGGCTTCTTGGGCTCGACGCGGCGGACGTCGTCAACGAGCAGTGTCCTGTCATACTGCATGTATACATCCCTTAGGACCTCGTTTATCTGGGCAAGACCCTTGGCAATGGCTCCACGGATTGCAACGGCTTGACCCATGAAGCCACCGCCCTGAACGTTCACGAATATGTCTACCTTCTTGCTGAGCTCACCTGCAAGGATGAGTGGCTCCTCAATTATCATCCTAATGTACTTGTTCTGGGTATACGCGTCAAGGGCGTAACCGTTGATGCGGACATTTCCAGAACCGGGATAGTGAATAGTAGCACGTGCAACGGCGCGCTTCTTCTTGGCCTTTGTGTTTATGACCTGCTTCTTCCTTCTGGCCATTTTACCAACCTCCGAGACGCTTGGCTAGGTCGCCAAGCCGGATGTATGTCCTCGGCAGCTTGAAATCAAGACGAACCGCTTCGATATCCTTCACCTCATCAGGCACACCGCGCCACACGCGGAGGCGGCGGAACGCCTCACGGCCGCGCTTCCTCCAGCGTGGGAGCATACCACGGACTGCGCGGCGGAAGATGCCAGTAACTGTTCTCGGGTACTTTGGCTTGTTCTTGATTGGGTTCCTGTGGGTCTTAAGGTCAAGACGTGCTTTATAGCGCTCATATACAGCGTCAGGGTCGCCAGACACGACAATCTTCTCCGCATTAACGACGACAACCGTCTCGCCCTTGAGCAGCTGCTTCGCAACGTAGGATGCAAGACGGCCCATGGGCGCATCCGTTCCGTCAATCACAATCATGACTCTCCCCTCACTTCATTATCTTGACGCCGCTGCCCTTCGGGTTCTCCTGAAGGAGCTCACGGATACCGATGGCACGGCCGCCGGCACTCTCAATCTTTGCCCTTGCAGATGCAGAGAACGCCCAGGCAGCGACGGTCAGCTTCTTGTCAACCTTACCGAGGCCGAGGACTTTACCGGGAACGACTATGACGTCCCCCTCCTTGGCATACTTGTTAATCCTGCCAACGTTAACGTGAACACGCTTACGGGTAGCGCGGGAAAGCTCGTAGGCGACAGCTGCCCATATTGGGGCGTCTTCCTTACGAGATGCCTTCTCAAGGGTAACAATGAGCTCCCTGAGGACTACATTTGTTGGTCCTGTGCGCTTCATGCCTTCTCACCTTCCACCTTAATCAGGAACTCCTCTAGGCGGCGGAGAATCTCGGATACTGCCGCCTGGACGAGAGTCTCAACGGGCATGTTCCCGTAGGACTCCACGTAAAAGAGGAACACATCATCCTTCTTCTTTATCTCCGCGACGTCCGGATGGTCTTCAAGCACCTCGTCAACGAGGTTGTATATCTTGGAGTCCACGCCCTGTGGCCTCTCGTTCTGCCTCTCCACCTCTGCCGGGTCAATCTCTGGCAAAAGCTCACGGAATTTCTTCTCGTCCTTAATCTCGACGCGAACGACTGGCCTGAAGGATGCGAGACCTGCCTGCCACTTTGCATGAATCTCGGCAGTGCCTACCTTTGCGACCGCCTCGAGACGGAGGCTCTGTCCCTCGCGGAGCATGACAATCGGAATCTCAGGGTCAACTACTTCAACGCCGGGAGTCTCTGGCTGCAGGTCGCCGGAGTAAACAGTACCAGGGCCCTGCTTATCGAGATAAAACTTCGCCTCGCTGTTCTCGTCGTAGGTGCCCCACTCTGCCTTAAGAGGGATAAGACCGAGGCGGTGCGCTATGTACTCATCCCAGATGGATGTGTTGTTCTCGTAAAAGTACACGTCCTCTATGGCAAAAACGGGCACTGCAGAGATGACTGCGCGACGCAGGGCATTAGCAAAGGCAAGGGGGACTCCCTTAAGCAGGAAGGTAACAGAGTCCCCATCCTTCTCCACAACTTCGATTTTCATACTCTCCTACCCCTCTTTCCACCCTTCTTACGGGTTCCGTCGTGGGGAATTGGTGTGACATCAAGTATTGCCACTGGCACGATGCCATGGCGAGCCAGCTCACGTATGGCTGCCTGCGCACCCGGACCGGGGGTCTTGGACTTCGTCCCACCGGGAGCGCGAACCTTGATAATTACCTGCGTAATGCCCATATCCTTCAGCTTCGTCGCAACAATCTCCATTGCCTTCATAGCCGCAGTTGCTGTACCCTTCTTGCTGTCAGCGTCAACGACCATACCACCGGAAGCAATGGCGATGGTCTCTGCGCCAGTCTCGTCAGTGGCGTGAACAATCGTGTTGTTCTTGGAGGAGTATATGTGGACCACTGCCCTGCGGTTACTGCTGGCCTTCATCTACTTCACCCTCCTTTTTCTCGGCACCTGCAGCAGCCTCGACCTGCGGGGCATGCTGCGGAGCCTGCAGAACTGCGAGCATCTCGGGCTCAAGGGCGATTTTATCCTCCTCGTCGCGGCGTACCCAGTAGGAGGGAACGGTCACGCGACGGTCACCCACGAAAACGTGGCCGTGAACGATGAACTGACGTGCCTGGAATATCGTCCTGGCAAGGCCCTTCCTCCAGACAACTGTCTGGAGGCGGCGCTCGAGAATATCCCTGATATCGAGGGATAGAACGTCATCGAGCGTGGCATCCTTCGGGAGAAGGCCAAGACGGTATAGACGGTTGAGAAGCTCCCTCTCACGACGCTCCTTCTCCTCGCCGGACGCTGCGAGGAGAGCACGCGCGTTGGCACGAATCCTTCTGAGTTCCGCGCGGGCACGCCAGAGTTCCTTCTTGTTCTTGAGACCGTAGGTGCGCATGAGCC